>NZ_NPML01000017.1 GCF_002252565.1 Petroclostridium xylanilyticum | reverse complement strand
TGCATTTGGATGATTTATTAACGTTTGCAGAGATTGTTTTAAAACTTGATATGTGACACGGGGACGGTTCCTTAGTCACATATGTGACACGGGGACGGTTCCTTAGTCACATAAAAAGCGCATGTGACAGACGAACCGTCCCCATGTCATGTAAAGAAAAATGATATAGTATAAAATGTGGAAGAATATAGGCTCTGGAGAGAATACCTCACAGAGCTTTATACGTTAGAGAGTAATAGCGTTGTTCTATTATTAAAAACAAAGACAAGGGTATCGGTTTTAGTAAGAAAGGGGGGAACATAAGAATTGGAATTTAATTTTGAAACATTTGAAGAAAAAGATGGCATTAATGAACTAACAAAAGAGAAGAATTCTATATTAGATAGTATCTTTTCTGAAATAAAAAAAAGGGCTTGTGATAATGATTTTAATGAATTAATAAATGTTTTAAAGTATTACCTTTCGCCAAGTTTAAATGATTTATCATTAGAAGAAATCAAAATACTAGAATCTTGTATAATGAAATTAAAACAAGGGATTAACAAAAGAAAGCACAGTGATAGTATAAGATATTGTAACTGGTTAAATGAAAAATTAGATATTAATTTATTAGCATCTGAGCAGGAGGAAATTAGGAATAAAGATAAGAAAAAATTTCATCCCATTAGACCTAGAAGAGGAGATATTTATTTAGCCCAATTAGGGGAAAATATTGGAAAAGAAATAAATAATAAGCATCTTGTTTTAATTGTGCAAAACAATAAAGGAAATTTATATGGCAATACAGTAGTTTGCATACCAATATCAAGTAGCGGAAAATTATATCCACCACATGAAAAAATAGAATTAAAAGATATAAAAAGTGGTAGGTTAGATAAAATTCCTTCAAAGGCAAAAACAGAGCAAATTCATTATTTAGATAAAGCGCGTCTTATACACAAAGTTGCAGAACTAGAACCTGAAGCAGTAAAACGAATTTGCGATAGATTAAAGAAAAACCTTGACATGGCATAACTAGTCCCATATAATTAAATTAAGATAATTATTTAGCTTGATATATGGTCAAGCACGTGGCTATAAAATAGCGTTTTTTAGAAAAGGACAATTTGTATTGTCCTTTTCATCTTTTTTGGTTATTTTTATAATTCTGGGGAATATTATATAATAAGAAAGTATTTAGCTCAGCATTAAGGTTGAGCACATTATATTTCTTAGGGTGGCAAAGGCCACCCATTATATTTTAAAGTTTTGAAATAATCAAACATAAACCATGGGGACTAAACCATGGGGACGGTTCTTAAACCATGGGGACGGTTCTTCTGACACATAAAAAGAGCATGTGACAGAGAACCGTCCCCATGTCACATTTGTTTTTTTACAATATATGTCTTGACACAATTCGCCAAAATAGTTTATAATTTAACAAGAAATGTAAAATGTATTAATGATGGTAAATTTAAAAATAATTCGCAAAAAGGCAAACTTATCGAAAGGTAAGGACGCAAAGCTATGGGTCTAAAGTTGTTTTTGACTATGATTGCCAGGTTGCCGAAAAGAGTGTTTTTAAGGCTCAATATGGTAATTACGGGAGTATTGGGCCATTTTAATTGATAATCTAAGAACCGGTATTAAAGGGTGCATTTAATCTGGTTTATGAATATTGTGGAAAGGCTCAGAGATTGTTAACGCAGCAGAGGAAATAAATTTTTATTTGAAGGGAAAAGGCTATAATGGTATAATAATTTTGTTTATATCATACATAAAAAGCGACATATTATAAAATTTATTGAAGTGGGGTTAATTATGGAGTTAAGAGAGTATTTGCAAATTATTAGAAAAAGATTATGGGTTGTCATTCTTATCACATTACTTTCTACTACCACATCGGCAGTGATTAGCTTTTTTGTACTAAAACCTATCTATCAGTCTAATACTACGTTATATGTATTTAAAAAGATAGATACCCAGGGGGGAATTGCCTACAACGATTTGCTGGTAGGAAATCAGCTGGTAAAAGACTACCGTGAACTGGTAAAGAGCAGGCTGGTTTCCAGTACAGTTATACAGGAATTAGGGCTCAAAGACATGACCACCAGCCAGATGGCAGCCAAGTTAGGTGTTAGTTTAAAAAATGATACAAGGTTGATTGAGATAACTGCACAGGATACAGATCCTGAAATGGCAAAAGAGATTGCCAACAAAGTAGCTGAAGTTTTTAAGAAAAAAGTTGTAGAACTGATGGACGTAGAGAACGTTCAGATAATAGACAAGGCAGAAGTACCGCTTACCCCTGTTAAGCCAAAGAAAGAACTCAATGTTGCCATAGCCGCATTCGTAGGGTTGATGACAGGACTGGGAATCATTTTCTTGATAGAATACCTGGATAATACGATTAAGACGCCGGAAGACGTGCAAAAACACCTTGGTTTACCAGTTATCGGGACTATTTCGGTATTTCCGGAATAATTGGCAATTGACAATTGTCAATTACTTTTGACAACAAAGGGTGTAAGAATATGATAAGCGCAATTATTAAAATAACCAGAAAGAATTATAACTGATGATTAATGATTATGAATTGTATGTCGAATTGTTAATTCTAAGAAGGGAGTTTATTTGATGTCAGGTGAAAGATCGTTAATTGCCCATACCAACCCTAAGTCGCCTATCTCGGAGGCTTATAGAGTTTTGAGGACGAATATACAGTTTTCCAGTGTTGATAAACCTCTGAAGGTAATTGTGGTGACAAGTGCCGGGCCAGGGGAGGGTAAGACGACTACCATGGCGAATCTTGCTATTACTTTTGCACAGTCGGGAAGCAGGACTTTATTGATTGATGCGGATTTAAGAAAGCCAAAGGTACATAGGACATTTTATTTGTCTAATCAAAAGGGGATGACGAATGTCCTTGCGCAGCATGATGATTATAAGCAGCATATACAGAAGTCAGCTGCAGAAAATCTGGATGTGTTAACTTCAGGCCCCATACCTCCTAATCCGTCAGAATTATTGTCTTCTAACAGCATGAAGCAATTCATTGAAAAGGTTAGACAAGATTATGACATTGTATTAATCGATGCACCTCCAGTTGGCACGGTAACTGATGCAGCCATCTTGTCTACCATTGTAGACGGCACCATGCTGGTAACAGCTTCCGGCCAGGTAGAGATAGAGGCAGCGCAGAGGGCAAAAGAACTGCTGGAAAAGGTCAAGGCCAACATTATCGGAGTAGTGCTAAATAAATTATCTAAAAATGCCCAAGGAAATTATTACTATTATTACTACTACTATTATGGAGAAGACGAGGATAAGGCGAAGAAAAAGAGAAAAAAACCGAGAAAAGAGAACAGAGATGGGAGATGAGAGATGAGAGAACAGATTTGTTCACTCCTCTCTGTTCACTCATCTGATCTCTAGTATTTAATTCGGTTTGGAGGTAACTATGTTAGTTGATTTACATTGTCATATCATTCCGGGAATTGATGATGGTGCTAAAGATGTTGATACTGCATTGCATATGTGTAGAATAGCTGTAGAAGAAGGCATTGGACATATTATTGCGACTCCCCATTATATTGAGGGAGAATTACATAATGATTATGATATCATACAACAAAAATTAGGGTCTTTTAGGAATGTACTAATTAATAATAACATCGATATTTCCATATATCCCGGCAGTGAGATTTTTATTTTTCCTCAACTCCCGCAGATAGTACGGGAAGGTAAAATATGCACCCTAAACAATTCGCGCTATATTCTTATTGAATTACCTATGATGAGCGTACCTGATTATACAACTGAAGTCATATATAGTTTACGGATAGATGGATTTATACCCATTATTGCACATCCTGAGCGTAATATGGCAATTGCAGAGAAACCTAATCTATTATTCGATCTTATTGAAAGAGGAGCTCTTTCCCAGATCAATTCTACCAGCATTACCGGTGTATTTGGCAAAAAGACAAAGCAGGCGGCAGCTACACTTTTGAGGCATAATATGGTGCACTTTGTTTCTTCAGATGCCCATACAAGCAGGGGAAGGTCACCGCGGCTATTAAAATCAAAAGAAATCATAGAACAAGAAATAGGTCAGGGTGCAGCTGAGCTGCTATTTAATAATAATGTTAGAGTGTTAAAAGATGAGGAGATTAGTGTGCCAGAGCCTGAAAGAGTTAAAAATACTGGAAGTTTTGCTTTTTTTGTTAATCTCCGCAGATTAGTGTCAGGCTTGACGAGGCAGGGAGGATAAGATGAGAAAAAGGATTTTACTCATAAGTATTTCAGCGGTTATCGTACTTATGTTGGCAGGTGTATTTGCCATAGATAAGATTTTTAGCCTAATTTTTGTACAAAACTTTAGTATGAGCACTTTTGAATCTGAGAGCTATACAAAAAGTCCTGGTACTGCTGAGGCTGAAAAAAAGGAAGAACATGATAGGAGTGTAGCGCTGGATAAAGAAAAAGAACAATCTCCCCAAAATAATGTTGGCGTTGCGAATAGTACTGATGCTGCGGAGGAGACTGTAAACAAGGAAGAAGTACCGGAAATTAAGAAAGAAAATGGCAATACCAATAAAGGAACGGGTTTAAAAGAAAGTTATAAAACTGAGTCAAAATCTCCCAGCGTGATAGTTGATGAGAAAAAAATAAATGAAATAGAAAAGAAAGTATCACTCGGAGATAAAACAAAGGCTCTTTCCATTGTAGTAGGTAGTGTGACTCGTGATGATATATCAAGGCTATATCAATTAGCGAAGAGTGGCGTAACCGAAGCTGAAAAACAGGAAGCTATGGCAATATTGCGGCAGAGATTAACACCTGAGAAGAAAAATGAACTTAAAGCCTTATATGAAAAATATGAGCACCTGTTAAAATAGGGCGCATTTAATATTCTTCAAAAATAAAATATACACCTTACCATTATAAAAAAATATAGCGGATATAGTAAAAATATGGTATTATAATTACAATATAACTTTCAGCAGCATGTGTTTGTTTAAATTTAATTTAGGAGTGGTTTAGTTGCAAATAAGAACTAAGAAAGTTCTAAGCTGTTTAACCAGTGCATTTGTACTGGTTACAAGCCTGTTAAGCGGTGTGGCTGCTGTGCAGGCAGAAGCTGCCTCAAGCGGTGTACAAGCAGTTGTTCAGCCTTCAGACATAAAAGGACACTGGGCTGAGACACAGATTAGCAGTGGGGTTAACAGAGGGCTTATAAAAGGTTATGAAGATGGTACATTTAAACCTGAAAACAGTATTACCAGGGCAGAATTTATGGCGATTGTCAATAGGGCTTTTGGCTATAGTGAAAAAGCTCAAATAAGCTTTTCAGATGTCTCTGCCAATGATTGGTACGCTGAAGAAGCAGCAAAGGCAAAAGCAGTAGGGTACATAACAGGTTATGATGATGGAACAATGAAGCCAAACAATCAAATTACCCGTCAAGAAGTAGCTGCTATCATTTCCAGAATTATGGAACTTGAAAAAGTTGAGGATTCAAACCTATTGGGTAGATTTAGTGATGCAGCACAAATAGCCGGTTGGAGTAAAGGATATGTTGGTGCAGTAGTAAAAGAGGGCTACATGGGTGGATATCCTGACGGGACATGCAAACCGGCAAAGTCAATAACAAGAGCAGAATCCATTGTTATGTTAGACCGGGTTGCCGGTGTTTTATACAATGCGGCAGGAACCTACGGTCCGGAACAGGGTAAGGAAACCATTGAAGGAAATGTCACTATAGCCTCTACCGATGTTACACTACGTAACACCGAGATAAAAGGAAATTTATATTTGACAGAAGCTATTGGTGATGGAGAGGTAGCACTAGATAATGTTGCTATCAATGGAAAAACCGTTATAAAAGGCGGTGGACCTAACAGTATTGTTGTTAAAGACTCTGAACTGAGAATAACCATCGTTAATACAAAAACAGGAAAGGTAAGGATTGTAGCTAAAGGCAGCACAAAAGTAGGCAAGATTATACTAAACTCAGGAGCGAAGCTGGAAGAAGAAGGATTAACAGAGAAGGGATTTGGGGAATGTGTACTTTCAGCAGATATTCCTGAAGGTGAAGAAGTACAATTTTCAGGTGACTTTGAGCAAATTACGGTTGCTTCTCCAAAAATTAATATAAGTATATTAAAAGGTAATGTAGGTAAATTAGAAGTAGCCGAACAAGCAAAAGGTGCAGTAATTAGTATAGCTAAGGAAGTAACTGTATCCACGCTAACACTTAATGCTGCTGTAGCGGTTAAAGGTGAAGGAAAGATTGAAAACGCTGTGATAAAGGCAGCAGGGGTAACGATAGAGCAAAAACCTGTTAAAGTAGAAGTAGCAGAAGGTATATCAGCCAATGTAGGCGGCCAGGAAGTTGGAGGAACACCGGCTGCCGGTGGCGGTATTGTTAATGATCCTGTTGAGCCGGGGTCGGCGGAGATTATATCCGCTGCAGTAAAAGTTGGTGGTATAACTATAGCGGCTGAAAAAGTCGGAGAAAATGAATTTAAAGCTACATTACCGTCAAATATTAAAGACGAAGACAAGTTTACAGAATTTACTATAAATGCTTCTAAAAATGCCGAGAGTTTAACCGTTAAAAGTCTAATAGATGGGATTCCCGATAAAACTGTAAACTTTCAAAATGGTAAAGTTGATTTAAAGGTAAGTGACTTAATGGGATCTCTTGATAAAGATGGAGACGGGGTATCAGTTGGAGTAATAAAGTTTTTTACACCTTTGACTGTTACCGGAATTCTTGTAGATACAGAAGGTAATGAAACTCCGGTTATATTGCAAATAGAATAAATAATAAAGTAATATAATCTTAATTGGGGAGGAGGGAAGTGTCCTAAGCGTTGATGAAATGTAGTTTTTACTTAATTTCAGGAGGGTCATTTTTTAGTAATTACCTGATTATTACTAACGAAAAGGAGTGGTTTTAATGCAGACAAAACTAAAGAAAGTTCTAAGCTGTTTAACCAGTGCATTTGTACTGGTTACAAGCCTGTTAAGCGGTGTGGCTGCTGTGCAGGCAGAAGCTGCCTCAAGCGGTGTACAAGCAGTTGTTCAGCCTTCAGACATAAAAGGACACTGGGCTGAGACACAGATTAGCAGTGGGGTTAACAGAGGGCTTATAAAAGGTTATGAAGATGGTACATTTAAGCCTGAAAACAGTATTACCAGGGCAGAATTTATGGCGATTGTCAATAGGGCTTTTGGCTATAGTGAAAAAGCTCAAATAAGCTTTTCAGATGTCTCTGCCAATGATTGGTACGCTGAAGAAGCAGCAAAGGCAAAAGCAGTAGAATACATTACCGGATATGACGACGGGAGTATGAAGCCCAATAACAAGATTACCCGTCAAGAAGCAGCAGTCATGCTGTCAAGGGTGCTGAAACTGGACAAGGCTCAGAATGCAGCGGTTCTGGATGTTTTTAATGACAAGCAGAATATTGCGGCATGGAGTAAGGATGCAGTAGCAGCCGTAGCAGAAAATGGATACATAAAAGGATACCCGGATAAGACATACAAGCCGGGCAATCCAATTACCAGAGCAGAAGCAGTAGTAATGCTGGACCGTGCCGTAGGAACGCTGTATAATCAAGCAGGTACTTACGGTCCTGAAGAAGGGAAACAGACCATAGAAGGAAATGTAACCGTAACGGGAGAAATAACATTAAGAAATATGGAAATCAAAGGCAACCTCTACCTGACCGAAGGAATAGGCCAGGGGAATGCAGCCTTGGATAATGTGGTGGTGCAAGGTACAACCCTTATCTGTGGCGGAGGAGAAAACAGTATTACCGTAAAGGATTCACAGCTTAAAAAAGTAAAGCTGGCCAAAAAAGACGGGAAAATAAGACTGGAGACTTCAGGCAATACCGTCGTTGAACAACTGTTGGTATTTGTCAAAGCAAAGCTTGATATACTGGGTGGTTCTATAGGAAAGCTGGAGATAGGTGATAAGGCAAAAGATACAGTTATCCAGATTGACAAAGCTGCTATGGTTGATACAATTACCTTTAATGCACCTGCTAGCGTAAAAGGCGAAGGAAAGATAAAAAATGCTGTCATTAACATAAATGGCGTTACCATTCAACAGCAGCCTGACAATGTTACCATTGGTGATAATTTAACTGCGTTCATCAATGGAAAGGAAGTAAAAGGAAAACAGACAGACAGCAGTTCGGGGGGCAGTTCTGGTGGATCCGGAGGGTCTTCTGATGGTTCCGGAGGGTCTGATACTACATCTATATCCATTACAAAGATTAACGATGTCAAAATAGTCTCCGGAACATCTAAGGACATTACGGTAACAACAAACCCCGATAGTGCTACAATAACTGCTACAGCTAGCGATGCTAATATTATAGGCTTATCGGTGAATGGCAGCAAAATCACAATAACCGCAAAAAAAGAAGGCGCAACAACTGTAACGGTAACTGCCCAAAAGAGTGGTTATACAAACGGTACAACCACATTTAATGTTGAGGTAGTTAAGTCCATGCTTCCTGCAAGTCATACTCTGCCGGATGTGTTGGATGCAATCGAAAAGGCGTTGTTATCCCTTGAAGATGATGCGTGGACTACTTTAAAAGAGCACAGGGATGATTTTCTCAGCCTTTCTGATGACAGGATTATCGGGTTCCTTCAAGAAATAGGTCTTGCACAGCCTTTTGAAGAAATTGTGAATTCCGATATTACCGAAGATGAAGCACGTTTTATCCTTGGGGTTATCCGTAGCCTTTCTTATCTGGGAAGAGATAATATTGTCGCGAGCCGCGAAATCATCAGTGATGAGATAAAAGAGTTAAAAACCATGTACAGCAGCCAATTGAGCACACTGGTTAGTAAAGGAGTAACTCAAGAAGCAATATACAACTATATTGTCGATTGCTATAATTATGCAATGAATAGCGATGACTCACGTAAAAACAGCGATAGTGACAAAGATTACGAAGCTTTTATTTACGATGTGGCATTAACTGTAGTAAAACGAACAGAGCATGATGCACTTGAAGCCATAGCAAAAACATCTTATGAAAAGACCAGAGCGTATATGGCTGCCAAATACAGCGACTTTGCTATAATAATAGAGAATTTTGATTTTGAAGAAGTTGATGGTGAACTGCTTGTAAGCATCAGACAGTTCCTGACTGACAAAGCCGATGGAGTTCAGGAATACAAAGATCTCAACAGTTTGATGGAATTCATGCTGGAGATTAGCAAAGTTTTTCTTAAATAGGTGACAGTTGCCTAGAAGATGACACAGGGACAGTTCTTTGTCACATAGATGACACAGGGACGGTTCTTTGTCACATAAAAAGCGAATGTGACAAAGAACTGTCCCTGTGTCATTTTTTTATTTTTTATAAAAAAAATTATGGAAAGTATTTACAAAATCTTTACGATATTGTATAATTACACCAAAGATGTTTTTGGGACTTTAGACCTATGACTTTAGACCTAAACCAAGGGGACGGTTCTTCTGACACAGACCGACCTAAACCAAGGGGACGGTTCTTCTGACACATAAAAAGAGCATGTGACAGAGAACCGTCCCCTATTTTCGATGTGACAGAGAACCGTCCCCTATTTTCGAGAACCGTCCCCTATTTTCACAAAAAGCGCATGTGACAGACGAACCGTCCCCATATCACACCCATGACACCATGACACGGATGCAAGTGTTAAGCCACCTGTTTTAAATTGGGCAGGAGGCTTATATTTTCATCATTGACACGAACATATGTTTGATATATACTGGATTTACAATAGGTGGCAAATATGATAAACTGGAGGTGTAAAGATGCAAAAGAAAGTAACGGATAAGAATTATGACTTGATATTCAAATTGGCGGCAGGTGTATTCAAGGACAGGATATTGGAATTTTTGGGAATAAAATGTGCACAAATAGAGAGAATATTCCCTACAGAACTTCCCAAGATAGAAGCAAATACCATGCATACCGATTTTATGTTTGAATTAAAGGACAGTAGTTTATTGCATCTGGAGTTTCAATCGGACTTTATACAAGACACACTTTATAGAATATTCATGTACGATGCTAGAATGATAATGCAGCATAAAAAGCCTGTCAAGACAGTGGTAATATACAGTGGCAAAAATGAGCAGCTGGAACAGGCTTTTGAGATGGGTGCAATCAATTATAGAATTGAAATAATACATATGAAGCAATATGATGGAGACATAATTTATGAACAGGAAGTACAAAAAATTAACGATAAGTTTTTAAACTTGAATGATTATGAAGAGATATGGGAGGAGATAAGCATGTTGAATGTAATAAAATTTGCGGAGAAAAAAGGGATAGAAAAAGGAATAGAAAAAGGAATAGAGCAAGTAATCATGATGCAACTGGAACAAAGAATTAAAAACATTCCATCGGATTACAGGCAGAAGATTGAGCGATTGGGTGAAGAACAGCTTAAAAAAATAGCACTGAATATATTTAATATTGAAAAAGCAGAAGACTTGGACCCATACTTAAATAACTAAGAGCGACCAATGGGGATGGTTCCTCTGACATGGGATGACATGGGGACGGTTCGTTTGTCACATGCACTTTTTATGTGACTGAGGAACCGTCCCCATGTCATTTAAAAAGGATGGAGTTGGGCAGCTTTTGCAGCGGGACCATTCTGGTACCTCTATCACGGGATGGTGGGAAAAGGACTTGTAATGCTTTGCATAATCATTGCTACATTAGGGATAGGAATTATCCCAGTGTGGATTTACTGTGGCATTAAGGGTAACAAAGATTTCTACACATTTCTTAAGGAAAAAGGTATCTACATAAATAGCTCCAGGCACTGAGTTATTATTTCTTCTTCTATTCTTGAGAATTTTCCTCCATTATCATATAATATCCTTAAAAAAAATAGGAGTGGGGAAAATGCGTGAAATCAATGCGAATCAAGTTATTGAAACAGTTGAAAAATTATGTATAGATGCAAACTATTATCTTAATGAGGATATTAAGTATGGAATTCAAAATTTTATGGAAAGTGAAAAATCACCGGTTGGAAAGGACATATTAAATAAGCTGATAGAAAATGCAGAAATTGCGAAAGAGCAGAATATGCCCATTTGCCAGGACACGGGGATGGCGGTTATCTTTGTAGAAGCTGGACAGGATGCCCATATCGTTGGAGGCAGTTTGACTGATGCAATTAATGAAGGTGTAAGAAGGGGATACGAAAAAGGCTATCTGCGGAAATCGGTGGTAAAAGATCCGTTGGACAGGGTAAATACAGGCGATAATACACCGGCTGTCATACATTATGACATTGTGCCGGGAGACAAAATTAAAATAATTGCAGCGCCTAAAGGCTTTGGCAGTGAGAATATGAGTGCAGTAAAAATGCTTAAGCCTTCAGATGGTGTAAAGGGTGTAATAGATTTTGTTATTCAAACGGTAGACCAGGCCGGAGCAAATCCATGTCCTCCCATAGTGGTAGGGGTTGGAATCGGGGGAACTATGGAGAAAGCGGCATATCTTGCCAAAAAAGCCCTCTTGCGGCCAATCAATCAAAGAAGCCATAATGAGTATTATGGAAGTCTCGAGCAGGAACTGCTGGAAAAGATAAACAGGCTTGGGATTGGACCGCAGGGATTGGGGGGGACAACCACGGCACTTGCAGTGAACATTGAAACTTTTCCTACCCATATTGCCGGCTTGCCGGTGGCCGTAAATATAAGCTGCCATGTGGCACGCCATGCTGAGGCAGTATTATGACAAGGAAAATTGGAGATGGTTCTTAAATTTCACAGCTTGTATTTAAAAATCTGTTAAGGTATAATGATTGATATAGGAAAACTAAGTTAAAAGGAGAGTGAGGGATGGTGGAGCAGCAGATTTTAGAATTGCTGGCAGGAATGAAAAGTGACATTGAATACATGAAGAAACAGATGGCAGATATAGACGAGATCAAAGAAAAAGTAAAAGATATAGATGTAATCAAAGAAAAGGTAAAAGACATAGACGTAATTAAAGAAAAGGTAAATGACATAGATGTGATTAAAGAAGATATTGCTGCAATAAAAATTCAGCTGGATGAAAACACACAAATCCTGAAGGCATTGGAGCATTCGGCGCAGGTAAATAAAGCCGAGCACGACAAAATTTTTCACGAGATTGCAGAAATGAGCGGAGAAATCAAGGCAATAAGAAAAGACCTGACAACGGTGGAAATTGTAACTTCAAATAATTGGAATGAACTTGCCAGATTAAAAGCAGTCAGATAATGGCTGCTTTTGTTTTTAAACGGAGTGATGATATGCAGTATTGTTCGATAGAATATTTAAACAAATTATTGGATAAAAAGCTGCCGGAAGCAATAAACAGCGGCTTTCAATTGGATACATACAAAGAAATTCCTTACGGTATCCAGCTATTTTTTATTTGTAATGGGACAAAATATATTTTGAACCTTTATTATACAGAGAAAAAAGGTCTAAAAATAGTTAGTAATATAAAGAAGCCAGATGAAAAAAATGATATACTAACAAATATATTTTCTACAAATACTATTGAAGCATTTTTTACAGCAAAATCTAAACCAAAAAACAATGAGGCATTATTAGACCTTAGCGGATTGAATTTTAACGTATGGATAGGGACTGACGAATCGGGAAAAGGGGATTATTTCGGTCCTCTCGTAGCTGCAGGTTTTATTATTGATAAAAAAATTGTTAGAGAAATTGAAGAACTGGGTATAAAAGATAGTAAGAAGATAACTGATAAAAAAATATCAGATATTGCAGCCTATTTGCATAAGAATTTCCAGGATAGAATCAGTATTTGTGAGGTACCTCCGGACAAGTACAACCAGTTGTATACAAAAATGATAGGACAAAAAATGAATTTAAATCACCTTCTTGCGTGGGCCCATGCAAGAGTTATAGAAAATTTGCTTGCCCGTAAATATAAGGTTGAAGGTGCTATTGTCGACCAATTTGGAAATGAAAAATACATAAAAGAGGCTTTAATGGAACGTGGACGTGAAGTTACACTTATCCAGAGACCTAAGGGTGAAGAGGATCTGGCCGTTGCTACAGCTTCTGTACTTGCACGGGAAAGATTTGTTATAAGGGTGAATGAACTGCAAGAAAGATATGGGATTGTTTTCCCTAAAGGAGCTGGACAAGCAGTAACTGCAACCGCAGAAAAGTTTATAGAAAAATATGGTAAAATCGAATTGGAAAAGGTGGCGAAGGTACACTTTAAGATAACGGAAAACGTAGAGAAGAGATAACGGAAACCGTTGTCCACAAACCAAAAATTTTTGCTAAAATTGCAGGAAGATTTTATATATTGTCGAATATATAATATTGTAAAAGTTTTGTTAAGAATAATGTAATGGTTGTGTTAAATTCAGGTCATAATATTAAAGATTATACTTAACAAAACTTATATTCATCATATCAGTAACTCAATATAAAGGAGCTGAGCTTATGAGATTTATCATCACAGGAAGAAAACTTGACGTAACCGATGGCTTGAGAGACAGGATTCACAAAAAGTTAGGTAAGTTGGATAAGTTCTTTGATGCCGACACAGAAGTGCATGTTA
>NZ_NPML01000016.1 GCF_002252565.1 Petroclostridium xylanilyticum | reverse complement strand
AATGAATTTAAATCACCTTCTTGCGTGGGCCCATGCAAGAGTTATAGAAAATTTGCTTGCCCGTAAATATAAGGTTGAAGGTGCTATTGTCGACCAATTTGGAAATGAAAAATACATAAAAGAGGCTTTAATGGAACGTGGACGTGAAGTTACACTTATCCAGAGACCTAAGGGTGAAGAGGATCTGGCCGTTGCTACAGCTTCTGTACTTGCACGGGAAAGATTTGTTATAAGGGTGAATGAACTGCAAGAAAGATATGGGATTGTTTTCCCTAAAGGAGCTGGACAAGCAGTAACTGCAACCGCAGAAAAGTTTATAGAAAAATATGGTAAAATCGAATTGGAAAAGGTGGCGAAGGTACACTTTAAGATAACGGAAAACGTAGAGAAGAGATAACGGAAACCGTTGTCCACAAACCAAAAATTTTTGCTAAAATTGCAGGAAGATTTTATATATTGTCGAATATATAATATTGTAAAAGTTTTGTTAAGAATAATGTAATGGTTGTGTTAAATTCAGGTCATAATATTAAAGATTATACTTAACAAAACTTATATTCATCATATCAGTAACTCAATATAAAGGAGCTGAGCTTATGAGATTTATCATCACAGGAAGAAAACTTGACGTAACCGATGGCTTGAGAGACAGGATTCACAAAAAGTTAGGTAAGTTGGATAAGTTCTTTGATGCCGACACAGAAGTGCATGTTACACTGGAAGTTGAAAAGGACAGGCAAATTGTCGAAGTCACTATTCCTTTTAACGGAATGATCCTTAGAGCTGAAGAAGCAAATAGTGATATGTACGCTTCAATAGATAAAATAGTGGACACCCTGGAAAGACAGATCAGGAAAAATAACACCCGTCTTGCAAAGAAACTAAAAGAGAACGCCTTTGTAGTTGAAACAGTCAATGACGGATTACCACCTAATGATTTTGAAGAGGAAACAGTTTAACATA
>NZ_NPML01000015.1 GCF_002252565.1 Petroclostridium xylanilyticum | reverse complement strand
GGCATAAATTGTCTCGGCTTATTTTTAAATTATAGTAAACCATGGGGACGGTTCTTCTGACACATAAAAAGAGCATGTGACAGAGAACCGTCCCTGTGTCATCTTTCAGGCACTGAGTTATTATTTCTTCTTCTATTCTTGAGAATTTTCCTCCATTATCATATAATATCCTTAAAAAAATAGGAGTGGGGAAAATGCGTGAAATCAATGCGAATCAAGTTATTGAAACAGTTGAAAAATTATGTATAGATGCAAACTATTATCTTAATGAGGATATTAAGTATGGAATTCAAAATTTTATGGAAAGTGAAAAATCACCGGTTGGAAAGGACATATTAAATAAGCTGATAGAAAATGCAGAAATTGCGAAAGAGCAGAATATGCCCATTTGCCAGGACACGGGGATGGCGGTTATCTTTGTAGAAGCTGGACAGGATGCCCATATCGTTGGAGGCAGTTTGACTGATGCAATTAATGAAGGTGTAAGAAGGGGATACGAAAAAGGCTATCTGCGGAAATCGGTGGTAAAAGATCCATTGGACAGGGTAAATACAGGCGATAATACACCGGCTGTCATACATTATGACATTGTGCCGGGAGACAAAATTAAAATAATTGCAGCGCCTAAAGGCTTTGGCAGTGAGAATATGAGCGCAGTAAAAATGCTTAAGCCTTCAGATGGTGTAAAGGGTGTAATAGATTTTGTTATTCAAACGGTAGACCGGGCCGGAGCAAATCCATGTCCTCCCATAGTGGTAGGGGTTGGAATAGGAGGGACCATGGAAAAAGCGGCATATCTTGCCAAAAAAGCTCTGTTACGGCCAATCAATCAAAGAAGCCATAATGAGTATTATGGAAGTCTCGAGCAGGAACTGCTGGAAAAGATAAACAGGCTTGGGATTGGACCGCAGGGATTGGGGGGGACAACCACGGCACTTGCAGTGAACATTGAAACTTTTCCTACCCATATTGCCGGCTTGCCGGTGGCCGTAAATATAAGCTGCCATGTGGCACGCCATGCTGAGGCAGTATTATGACAAGGAAAATTGGAGATGGTTCTTAAATTTCACAGCTTGTATTTAAAAATCTGTTAAGGTATAATGATTGATATAGGAAAACTAAGTTAAAAGGAGAGTGAGGGATGGTGGAGCAGCAGATTTTAGAATTGCTGGCAGGAATGAAAAGTGACATTGAATACATGAAGAAACAGATGGCAGATATAGACGAGATCAAAGAAAAAGTAAAAGATATAGATGTAATCAAAGAAAAGGTAAAAGACATAGACGTAATTAAAGAAAAGGTAAATGACATAGATGTGATTAAAGAAGATATTGCTGCAATAAAAATTCAGCTGGATGAAAACACACAAATCCTGAAGGCATTGGAGCATTCGGCGCAGGTAAATAAAGCCGAGCACGACAAAATTTTTCACGAGATTGCAGAAATGAGCGGAGAAATCAAGGCAATAAGAAAAGACCTGACAACGGTGGAAATTGTAACTTCAAATAATTGGAATGAACTTGCCAGATTAAAAGCAGTCAGATAATGGCTGCTTTTGTTTTTAAACGGAGTGATGATATGCAGTATTGTTCGATAGAATATTTAAACAAATTATTGGATAAAAAGCTGCCGGAAGCAATAAACAGCGGCTTTCAATTGGATACATACAAAGAAATTCCTTACGGTATCCAGCTATTTTTTATTTGTAATGGGACAAAATATATTTTGAACCTTTATTATACAGAGAAAAAAGGTCTAAAAATAGTTAGTAATATAAAGAAGCCAGATGAAAAAAATGATATACTAACAAATATATTTTCTACAAATACTATTGAAGCATTTTTTACAGCAAAATCTAAACCAAAAAACAATGAGGCATTATTAGACCTTAGCGGATTGAATTTTAACGTATGGATAGGGACTGACGAATCGGGAAAAGGGGATTATTTCGGTCCTCTCGTAGCTGCAGGTTTTATTATTGATAAAAAAATTGTTAGAGAAATTGAAGAACTGGGTATAAAAGATAGTAAGAAGATAACTGATAAAAAAATATCAGATATTGCAGCCTATTTGCATAAGAATTTCCAGGATAGAATCAGTATTTGTGAGGTACCTCCGGACAAGTACAACCAGTTGTATACAAAAATGATAGGACAAAAAATGAATTTAAATCACCTTCTTGCGTGGGCCCATGCAAGAGTTATAGAAAATTTGCTTGCCCGTAAATATAAGGTTGAAGGTGCTATTGTCGACCAATTTGGAAATGAAAAATACATAAAAGAGGCTTTAATGGAACGTGGACGTGAAGTTACACTTATCCAGAGACCTAAGGGTGAAGAGGATCTGGCCGTTGCTACAGCTTCTGTACTTGCACGGGAAAGATTTGTTATAAGGGTGAATGAACTGCAAGAAAGATATGGGATTGTTTTCCCTAAAGGAGCTGGACAAGCAGTAACTGCAACCGCAGAAAAGTTTATAGAAAAATATGGTAAAATCGAATTGGAAAAGGTGGCGAAGGTACACTTTAAGATAACGGAAAACGTAGAGAAGAGATAACGGAAACCGTTGTCCACAAACCAAAAATTTTTGCTAAAATTGCAGGAAGATTTTATATATTGTCGAATATATAATATTGTAAAAGTTTTGTTAAGAATAATGTAATGGTTGTGTTAAATTCAGGTCATAATATTAAAGATTATACTTAACAAAACTTATATTCATCATATCAGTAACTCAATATAAAGGAGCTGAGCTTATGAGATTTATCATCACAGGAAGAAAACTTGACGTAACCGATGGCTTGAGAGACAGGATTCACAAAAAGTTAGGTAAGTTGGATAAGTTCTTTGATGCCGACACAGAAGTGCATGTTACACTGGAAGTTGAAAAGGACAGGCAAATTGTCGAAGTCACTATTCCTTTTAACGGAATGATCCTTAGAGCTGAAGAAGCAAATAGTGATATGTACGCTTCAATAGATAAAATAGTGGACACCCTGGAAAGACAGATCAGGAAAAATAAAACCCGTCTTGCAAAGAAACTAAAAGAGAACGCCTTTGTAGTTGAAACAGTCAATGACGGATTACCACCTAATGATTTTGAAGAGGAAACAGAGTTTAACATAGTAAAGACCAAGAGATTTGCAATTAAACCTATGGATATTGAAGAAGCTATCCTGCAGATGAATCTTTTGGGACATCAATTTTTCGTATTCTCAAATGCAGATACTGAAGAAGTAAATGTAGTATATAGAAGAAAAGATGGAAATTACGGGTTGATTGAACCTGAATTTTAAAAATAAGCCGAGGCATAAATTGTCTCGGCTTATTTTTAAATTATAGTAAACCATGGGGACGGTTCTTCTGACACATAAAAAGAGCATGTGACAGAGAACCGTCCCTGTGTCATCTTTCAGGCACTGAGTTATTATTTCTTCTTCTATTCTTGAGAATTTTCCTCCATTATCATATAATATCCTTAAAAAAATAGGAGTGGGGAAAATGCGTGAAATCAATGCGAATCAAGTTATTGAAACAGTTGAAAAATTATGTATAGATGCAAACTATTATCTTAATGAGGATATTAAGTATGGAATTCAAAATTTTATGGAAAGTGAAAAATCACCGGTTGGAAAGGACATATTAAATAAGCTGATAGAAAATGCAGAAATTGCGAAAGAGCAGAATATGCCCATTTGCCAGGACACGGGGATGGCGGTTATCTTTGTAGAAGCTGGACAGGATGCCCATATCGTTGGAGGCAGTTTGACTGATGCAATTAATGAAGGTGTAAGAAGGGGATACGAAAAAGGCTATCTGCGGAAATCGGTGGTAAAAGATCCATTGGACAGGGTAAATACAGGCGATAATACACCGGCTGTCATACATTATGACATTGTGCCGGGAGACAAAATTAAAATAATTGCAGCGCCTAAAGGCTTTGGCAGTGAGAATATGAGTGCAGTAAAAATGCTTAAGCCTTCAGATGGTGTAAAGGGTGTAATAGATTTTGTTATTCAAACGGTAGACCAGGCCGGAGCAAATCCATGTCCTCCCATAGTGGTAGGGGTTGGAAT
>NZ_NPML01000014.1 GCF_002252565.1 Petroclostridium xylanilyticum | reverse complement strand
TTACGGAAAGACAGATCAGGAAAAATAAAACCCGTCTTGCAAAGAAACTAAAAGAGAACGCCTTTGTAGTTGAAACAGTCAATGACGGATTACCACCTAATGATTTTGAAGAGGAAACAGAGTTTAACATAGTAAAGACCAAGAGATTTGCAATTAAACCTATGGATATTGAAGAAGCTATCCTGCAGATGAATCTTTTGGGACATCAATTTTTCGTATTCTCAAATGCAGATACTGAAGAAGTAAATGTAGTATATAGAAGAAAAGATGGAAATTACGGGTTGATTGAACCTGAATTTTAAAAATAAGCCGAGGCATAAATTGTCTCGGCTTATTTTTAAATTATATGTTGAACCTCCACCTCCTTAATGATAAAATATTGTAGATTGGGATAAACTTTCACTAAAGAGGTGATAGGACATGAAGAAGCTGATTGAAAAGCTCCTGGGGAGCTATAGCGATAGAGAAATAAAACGGTTAATGCCTATTGTAGACCGGATAGAAAGTCTGGAACCTGCTATGAAGGCATTAAGCGATGAACAATTAAAATCTAAGACACAGGGATTCAAACAAAGATTGTCAAAAGGAGAGACGCTTGATGATATTTTGCCAGAAGCCTTTGCCGTAGTCAGGGAAGCTTCCGGCAGGGTACTTGGTATGAGGCACTTCCGCGTCCAGCTGCTGGGAGGTATCGTATTACACCAGGGAAGAATTGCAGAAATGAAGACAGGAGAAGGTAAAACTCTGGTAGCTACTCTTCCTGCCTACCTTAATGCGCTGGAAGGGAAAGGCGTACATGTAGTGACTGTAAATGATTATCTTGCAAAACGTGACAGTGAGTGGATGGGAAAGGTTTACAACTTTCTAGGTCTATCCGTTGGTCTGATTGTTCATGGTCTGGATTCGGGACAAAGGCAAAAAGCCTATAATGCAGATATTACCTACGGTACTAACAATGAATTTGGATTTGATTACCTAAGGGATAATATGGTAATCTATAAAGAAGACATGGTACAAAGAGGCCAGCATTATGCGATTGTGGATGAAGTGGATAGCATACTCATCGATGAAGCAAGGACTCCATTGATCATTTCCGGTGCCGGTGATAAATCTACAGCACTTTATGTACAAGCGAACCAATTTGTTAAAAAGTTAAAAATGCAAAAGTTTATTGAAGCAGATGATAAGCAACATCATGATGATATTGATGCAGATTATATTGTAGATGAAAAGGCTCATACTGCTACTTTAACTCAGAACGGGATAAAGAAGGCAGAACAATTTTTTGGCCTGGAGAACTTGTCCGACCCGGAAAACCTGACCATTTCCCATCATATCAATCAGGCACTTAAGGCACATGGTATTATGAAAAGGGACAAGGATTATGTAGTAAAAGATGGGGAAGTTATTATTGTTGACGAATTTACCGGGAGATTGATGTTGGGCAGAAGATATAGTGATGGATTACACCAGGCAATTGAAGCAAAAGAAGGGGTAAAAGTAGAACGTGAAAGCAAGACATTGGCTACAATAACTTTTCAGAATTACTTTAGAATGTATAAAAAGCTTGCCGGTATGACCGGTACGGCGCAGACAGAAGAAGAAGAATTCAGGGCAATTTACAAGCTTGATGTCGTGGTAATTCCTACTAACAAGCCGATGCAAAGAAAAGACATGCCCGATGTAGTTTATAAGAATGAAAGAGGAAAATTAAATGCTGTTGTTGAACATATTATAGAATGTCATAAAAAAGGACAGCCGGTACTGGTAGGGACCATTACCATTGAAAAGTCTGAAGAGCTCAGCAATATGTTAAAAAAGAGAGGCATCCCCCATGAGGTGCTCAATGCAAAGTATCACGAAAAAGAAGCGGAAATTGTTGCACAGGCTGGTAAGAAAGGCGCAGTTACTATTGCTACAAATATGGCTGGGCGTGGTACTGATATTATGCTGGGTGGCAATCCCGAATTTATGGCCAAGCATGAAATGAAAAAGAGAGGGTACAGTGACCGACTGTTGGTGGAAGCTACAGGTTTTGCAGATACAGATAATCCTGAAATCCTGGAAGCACGCAGGGTCTTTAGGGAATTGTATGATGAGTTCAAAAAGCACACCAGTAAAGAGCATGAGGAGGTTGTTGCCGTAGGCGGACTTCAAATTATCGGTACAGAACGGCATGAAAGCAGGCGTATTGATAACCAGTTGAGAGGACGTGCGGGCCGCCAAGGTGACCCGGGAGCATCAAGGTTTTATATATCCCTGGAAGATGATCTGATGCGTTTGTTTGGTTCTGAAAGGATTACAGGAATAGTAGAGGCGCTTGGGCTGGAAGAAGATCAACCTATAGAGCATAAAATATTGTCCAATGCGATAGAAAATGCACAGAAAAAGGTAGAAGGCAGAAACTTTGATATTCGCAAGCATGTATTACAGTACGACGATGTAATGAATCAACAAAGGGAAGTTATTTATGGACAAAGACAGAAGGTGTTAAATGGTGAAGATCTCAAGCCTGCTATCCTTAAGTCTATCGAGGGTATAATAGATAATATGCTTCGCCTGTACACCGGTGAGAGTCCGCATCCCGATGACTGGAATTGGACAGGGCTTATAGAATATGCAGAAAGTATATTCCTTCCCAGAGGAGCTTTAGAGTATACAAGAGAGCAAATGGAAGACTTGACCAGGGAAGATGTCCGGGAAAAATTATTAAAAATTGCACTGGAAAGATATGAAGCAAAAGAACAGGAAATTGGCTCTGAAAATATGAGGGAATTGGAACGTGTAGTCATGCTGAAAGTAGTTGACCAGAAGTGGATGGACCATATAGACAATATGGACCAGCTAAGGCAGGGCATTGGACTCAGGGCCTATGGTCAGCGTGATCCGGTGGTAGAATATAAGTTTGAAGGTTTTGACATGTTTGAAGAAATGATTAGAAATATCCAGGAGGATACAGTTAGAATCATTTATCATGCCCACATTGAGCGTCCGCCTGAAAGAGAAAAAGTAGCAGAGCCAATAGAAGCGATACATGGCGACGGCCCTTCAAAACCTGTTGTAAAAGGAGAAAAGATAGGAAGGAATGACCCATGCCCGTGTGGAAGCGGCAAAAAATATAAGAAATGCTGTGGACAATAGTGAGGAGTGAATAGTGAGGAGTGGAGAGAAAAATCTCTGCACTTTTCACATTTGCTCTATTACAATAAGTAAGAATTAGGATTATAGAAAGGTGTTGATAAAATGTTGGAGTTTGAACAGTACAGACTTGACCTGGAAGCAATGGAAGAAGATATCAATGAAATGGGGGCTTCACTTTGACATCCCTAAATTAAAGGATGAAATTAGGGAGTTGGAGGAGCAGTCAGCCGATCCTGAATTTTGGAATGACATGGAGAAATCCCAGAAGGTCCTGCAAAAAATCAAGGCCCTCAAGGAAAAAGTAGAAAGGTTTGAAAATCTAAGACAGGAGTGGGAAGATCTTAGCACACTGGTGGATTTGGCGATTGAAGAAGAAGATATATCCGTTCTTGAAGAAGTAAGCAGTAGTTTTGAAAAGCTGCAGAAAAATCTACAGGATCTGAAGTTGGAAACTTTGCTGAATGGTCCTTATGATAAAAATAATGCTATCCTATCTTTACATGCAGGTGCTGGAGGGACCGAGGCACAAGACTGGGTTGAAATGCTTCTTCGTATGTACACCCGGTGGGCTGAACGAAGAGGATTTAGTGTTAAGACGCTGGACTATCTGGCGGGTGATGATGCAGGGGTCAAGAGTGCAACCATTTTAATTGAAGGGTTAAATGCCTACGGATATGCTAAATCCGAGAAGGGTGTTCACAGGCTTGTAAGAATTTCACCGTTTGACGCTTCGGGAAGGAGGCATACTTCCTTTGCTTCAGTAGATGTGATGCCTGAAATTGATGATGACATAGAAATCAATATTAACCCTGAGGACTTGAAAATAGACACTTACCGTTCCGGTGGTGCAGGAGGGCAGCATGTAAACAAAACAGAATCGGCAATAAGAATTACTCACATCCCTACTGGAATTATTGTACAGTGCCAAAATGAACGTTCTCAGCATCAGAATAGAGAAACGGCTATGAAAATGCTCAAAGCAAAATTAATAGAAATAAAGGAAAGGGAGCAGAAAGAAAAGATTGAAGATATTAAGGGGGAACAAAAAGATATAGCATGGGGAAGTCAGATCAGGTCTTATGTATTCCACCCCTATAATCTGGTTAAGGACCATAGGACCAATTTTGAAATGGGAAATATCAATGCAGTGATGGATGGGGAACTGGATGGCTTTATTAATGCATATCTAAAGGCAGCGAGTTTGGGACAACTTAATTTAAAATAATTGAAAATTGTCCATTGTCAATTGTAAATTCAAAGAATAGGGGGGTATTGTATGGCAAGTACTCAATTAGTAATCTTTAAGTTAGAAAGTGAAGAATTTGGTGTTGACATCATGAAAGTCAGGGAAATCATCAAGCCTGTGCAGATTGTAAAGATCCCTAATACTCCTGAGTTTATAGAAGGAATTATCAATTTAAGAGGAAAGGTACATCCGATATTTAGTCTCAGGAAGAAGTTTAAATTCGTGGACAAGCCGTTTGATGATGATACCAAGATTGTAATCGTAAACGTAAATGATTCTAATGTTGGATTTATAGTTGATGAAGTTAGTGAGATTGTCCGTATAGATAATGACCAAATTGAAGCAGCTCCCAGGCTGGTTACGGGGGTAAATCGTAAATACATAAGTGGAGTAGGAAAAATTGAGGATAGAATGATTATATTACTAGACCTCGATTTGGTATTATCTGTAAGTGAGCAGGAAGAGCTTCGAGCGATGAACGGCTAGTATAGAGAAGAGAGATTAGTTTCTCTCTTTTCTCATCTTTAGTGTTTATTTCCGTCAATCAAATGTATAATTAGCCCTGAATGGTGAATAATGAATATAGATATTAATTATTCACAGGATGCAGAGGGTGAGAGGATGAAAAAAAATCTTAGTATAGTTGGAATTGTTGTAGATAAGAGGACAGATGCAGCCCCGAGAGTTCAGGAGGTTTTAACTGAATTTGGGGACAGTATTCTTGGAAGATTTGGCATACATGACCCCGGAGAAGAACAACATGGGTTAATTACTCTTAATGTAAGAGATAAAGAAGAGAAGATCCATGAATTAATGGGAGCTCTAACCTCTATTGAAGGAGTAAATGTAAAAAGCATGGAAATGAAATAGAGATTAAGATAGAGAAGTAAAGATAAAAATCTTTACTTCTTTTTTTTAGTTATATATGATATAATATGGTATTAGTTCGAGGTTAATAAAATCGAGTTTTAAATAGAGGTGGATACATGTTTGATAAACTTGCTTTTATTGAAGAAAGATATGAAGAATTGAGCAAGAAAATAAGTGACCCTGAAGTAATAGCTGATCAGGAAGTGTGGAGAAAGTATTGTAAAGAGCACGCAGATATTACTCCAATAGTAAACAAATATAAAGAATACAAAAAGGTAAATGAGACTATAACCGAGGCTAAACAACTATTAAATGAAAAACTGGACAAAGATTTTAAAGAAATGGTAGAGCTGGAGCTGGAAGAAAGTAAAGAAAAGATTGAAAAAATAAAAGAGGAACTTAAAATTTTACTTCTACCTAAGGACCCTAATGATGAGAAGAATGTTATTGTAGAAATCCGTGGAGGAGCCGGCGGAGAGGAAGCAGCCCTGTTTGCAGCTGATCTGCTGAGAATGTACTCGAGATATGCGGAAAGAAAGAGATGGAAGGTAGAGATGATGAACTCCAATCCTACCGATATCGGCGGCTATAAAGAAGTAGCTTTTATGATTGAAGGACAGGGAGCATACAGCAGGCTTAAATTTGAAAGTGGTGTGCACAGGGTGCAGAGAATTCCTTCTACTGAATCAGGCGGAAGAATTCATACTTCGACGGTAACCGTAGCAGTTCTTCCCGAAGTAGAGGATGTAGAAGTTGAAATCAATCCAAATGATTTGAGGATTGATGTATTTAGAGCCGGAGGCCCGGGAGGCCAGTGCGTAAATACCACCGACTCAGCTGTGCGAATTACCCATTTACCAACCGGTCTGGTGGTGTCATGCCAGGATGAAAAATCACAGCATAAGAATAAAGACAAAGCAATGAAAATTTTACGCTCCAGGCTGTATGAATTAATGCAGGAACAGCAAAATGCCGAAATCGCTCAGGCCAGGAAGAGTCAGGTCGGTACGGGTGACCGGAGTGAAAGAATACGCACCTATAACTTTCCACAGGGACGGGTAACTGACCATCGTATTGGTTTAACGCTTCATAAAATTGAAACAATCTTGGATGGGGACCTTGATGAAATTATTGATGCTCTAATCACTAGTGAACAAAGTGAAAAATTGAAAGAAGCCTCAGCATAAAAACAGAGGTATGAAGGAGGGGTTAAAGATGTATGTCCTGTTTATTGTCCTTAATGAAGTGGAATATCTGACGGATATTCTGGTAAAAATGAAGGATTTGGGACTGAGAGGTGCTACTGTTATAGACAGCATGGGCTCAAAAAAAATTCTTAACAAACAAACGCATAATATGTCATTCATTTATGGCATTGCAAAAGCGTTAGAGGGGGAAGGGAGGTCTAATAAAACTATTTTTTCAGTCATCGAGAGAAAAGAGCAGGTTGAAAAGGCAATGGATGCTATTGAGAAAATACTTGGCGGAGATATGAAAAAACCAAACAAAGGTATCATGTTTGTCCTTCCTGTTACACATTTAAGAGGAGGAGAATTAGAGAGACATATTGAAAGCAGGGAGAGAAAGAATATTCTTAAAAAGGAATATGAAAGCGAGTACTATTGATAATTATTAGGGGGGATACCATGTATGTGATGTTTGCGGTTATCAGTGATACAAAAAAGTTGAAAAAGATTATCAATACTCTAAGGGATATCGGGTTAAAAGGTGCGACCATTATTGATTCAATGGGAGGTGGAAATTACTATAACAGCTATCTTACAGGCAGGCCCGCCATTGGATCTGCATTGAGGGCAATAAATGATACAGGCGAATTTAATAAAACCATTATGTCTGTAGTTTACTGCGAAAAGCATGTTCTTGCTGCTATGGATGCAATTGAAGAAATCCTGGGTGGAGATATGAAGAAACCGGGTTCAGGTATTATATTTACAGTACCTGTTGAAGATTTTCGTGGTGGGGAATTAGAAAGGTATTTAACTGAAAAGGGTTGCTTAAATCAAGGGTTTTCCTATCAACAGCGTCGTTGATAGACTGATATCATAAAAACAGATATTTTTATGAACAGATTCTACACGGTAATGCTATTGATGGAGAATACCCTTATTCTGTATAAGAGAATATTTAACAGCTGATTTATTTATGTTTGTGGCTCGTAGTTTGTAGTTATAATACCATTATTACTGCAGACTACGAACCATGAACCACGAATTTGTTAACAGAAGAAATAATAAGAAATTGTAGGTGATAATTATGGAAGGAAAAGAAATACTTTTACAGCTTGCTTTAATCTATATATTTGCAAGAATTGGCGGCTATATATCACAGAAACTGCGTCAGCCGGTTGTGTTGGGAGAAATGCTGGCAGGTATTGTTATTGGTCCATCAGTTTTAAACTTATTTTCCATGAATGAAACACTGCATGTATTTTCTGAGCTGGGGGTAATATTGTTGATGTTTATTGCCGGGCTGGAGACTGATGTAAGTGAATTAAAATCATCCTCAAAGGCATCGGCAGTGATTGCATTTGGAGGTGTCTTTGCTCCTTTTGCATTAGGATATTTTGTTTCCAATATGTTTGGAATACAAAAGCCCTCTGAAGCTGCTTTTATTGGACTGATCCTTACTGCAACCAGTGTAAGCATAACCGTCCAAACATTGAGGGAATTAAGGCAGTTAAGGAGTAAACAGGGTATAGGAATTCTTGGAGCGGCAGTTATAGATGATATTGTGGGTATTATTATGCTAGCACTGCTTATGGGAATGGTTACAGGGACTAATAATATATTTCTGACTGTTGAACATATGCTAATTTATTTTGTAGTAGTTGCAGTTTTTGGGTTTATTTTTCATAAACTTGTAAATAGATACGGATATACTTTGAATTTATCTAGAAGTATAACACTAATTGGCCTGATTTTATGCCTGATACTGTCTTATTATGCGGAGAAAGCTGAGATTGCAGCAATCACGGGAGCGTATCTTGCAGGGCTGATTTTGTCTTCTACTTCCTATAGGGCGAAAATTGCCGGTAACATTGAGGTTGCAGCATACCTTATATTTACTCCAATTTTCTTTGTAGGAATTGGAATGAGTACGGAAATTCACAGTATGGGTTCTACTTTGGCTTTTGCTTTAGCAATGCTGGCAGTTGCAATCATTGGAAAGATTGCTGGAAGCGGAGCAGGAGCTAAAATAATGGGCTTCACTACAAAACAGTCTTTGCAGATTGGTATTGGAATGGTATCACGAGGAGAAGTAGCCTTGATTGTTACCAATATTGGATTAAAACAAGGAATAATAAAATCAGATTTATTTACTGTAATGGTTTTCGTTGTTGTTTTAACTACACTTATTACTCCATCTATGTTGAAATGGTCTTTTAAAGGAGAAAAACCTGTTGATGATGCTGATCTTGAGATTGAAGAAGAAAATGGCGGCCCAAAACAGCACAATAGCCATATGGATGAGGTTGCGAAGGCAGTTAATGTGTAAAACTTGCGAAAGAAGCATAGGGCGGTTATCCTGTTTTCTGATCAGGAAGCAGGATAACCGCCCTATGCTTCTTTTGTTTCTTCAAACTTTTTCCTTCTACAACTTCGGGAGAATGAATAGAATGTTACAGGTGAGTTTGTGGGGGGAATAGAAATGGAGCATTTGTTAGGCGTTACATTAGTAGGCTTTACAGCAGGGATGCTGGGAACAGGAATTGGGGGGATTAGTGCTTTTGTTATAAATAAAAAAGGAAATCGTTTTATGAGCTTTATATTGGAGTTCTCAGCGGGATTAATGATGGCTGTAGTGTGTTTTGATTTGCTGCCTCATGCATTTGAACTGGGAGGCTTAGAGTGGACAATTATAGGAATTATCATTGGGGTAACCTTGATTATATATTTGGATAATCTCATTAAGGCAGCAAACCTGGGTAAACGATTAAAAGTGGTTAATAGCAGGCTGTTAAGGGTGGGTATTTTAATGATGGTTGGTATTGCCCTGCATAACTTTCCAGAGGGTGTTGCTATCGGATCAGGATTTGAAGCATCCGTGAAGTTAGGGCTAAGCTTAACTTTTGTGATAGCAATTCATAACATCCCTGAAGGACTGGCGATGGCAGTACCGATGAGAGCAGGTGGCATGGGAAACTTAAAAGTTTTGTTTTATACAATCATTGCCGGTGTCCCAATGGGGATAGGAGCATTTGTTGGAGCAATGTTGGGTGAAATCTCCCAGGAGGTGATTGCGATTTGCCTGGGTTTTGCAGGAGGTGCAATGCTGTATATAGTATGTGGAGATTTAATACCCGAATCCAAAAGTATCTACAAAGGGAGATTATCGACAATAGGGAATATATTGGGTATAATATTAGGGATAATAATTTCTGCAGGAGCACATTAAAGAATTGAGGATGGAGTGAAGTGGTTTGAATACGCAAATACTAAAGATAAATCCCCAAAATCCCGAAAAAGATAAGATAGAACAAGCTGCACAAGTATGGAGAGATGGCGGGACGGTGGCTTTCCCCACTGAGACGGTGTATGGCTTAGGGGCTAATGCGTTGAATGAGGCGGCTGTAAAAAAAATATTTGAAGCTAAAGGGCGTCCGGCAGATAATCCACTTATCGTACATATTTCGGATTTTGAGGAGGTGGACAGGCTTGTAGAAAATATTCCTGCAGGCACGAAACACTTAATGTCCAGCTTCTGGCCCGGGCCTCTAACAATCATTATGAAAAAGTCAAATATTATTCCTGATATTATAACTGCAGGATTGGATACCGTCGCCATCAGGCTTCCATCCCATCCCATTGCTCGCAGTCTTATAAAGGTATCAGGTATTCCGATAGCAGCTCCCAGTGCTAATACCTCAGGTAAACCAAGTCCAACAATAGCACAGCATGTAATTGATGATTTGTTTGGGAAAGTGGATATTATAATAGATGGAGGGCCGGCTGAAGTGGGATTGGAGTCAACCGTTATAGATGTAACCGGTGAGATACCTGTTCTTCTTCGTCCGGGCGGTGTTACCTATGAACAATTAAGGAGCGTATTAGGAGAAGTTCAGGTAGACCCGGCTGTTTTATCGGCTTTAAGCGCCGATGTAGTCCCACGGTCACCCGGAATGAAATATACCCATTATTCTCCCAACGCCGAGGTAGTTATTGTTGAAGGAGAAAAAGAAAAAGTAATACATGCAATCAACCGATTGGTGGAAGAAAATCGTAGAAAAGGGTTAAAAGTGGGAGTGATGGCAGTGGACGAAACGGCAAGCCTTTATCATGCCGATTGTGTACTCGCTGTTGGAAGTGAAGGACAGCCTCAAACCATCGCAGCAAATCTATTCTATAAGTTAAGAGAGTTCGATCAGATGGGTGTAGATATTATTTTCGCCCAGTCTGTAAAAGAACAGGGGATAGGAATGGCGATAAGAAATAGGCTCAATAAGGCGGCGGGATATAATATAATTAAGGTATGAGGGTAAGAAAGATACAGATAAAGAATTTATTTATCTTTATCTGTATCTTTATCTTCATTCCAATTAAAATTAAGATTATAAAGGTGGAGGAATATGAAAAAGACCAGGAAAATACTGTTCGTTTGCACCGGCAATACTTGCCGCAGCAGTATGGCAGAAGTATTATTTAAAAAGATTTTGAAAGATAATGGAATAGAGGATGTTGAGGCAGCTTCTGCAGGGACATCTGTATTTTTTCCTTCAGGAGCAAGTGAGCACTCTATTGAAGTAATGAGAGACAGGGGAATTGATTTAACTTCTCATCAGTCCAGACAGGTAACTAAAGAAATGATCCATGAGGCGGACATCATCTTGACGATGACGGTAAATCACCGTGAAAAATTGTTAAATGTCTGCCCTGAGGCGGCAGATAAAGTATTTACATTAAAAGAGTTTGCTTACGGTGTAGAAAATGCCGATACCTTGGATATAAGTGACCCCTTTGGACTGCCGAAAGAGTATTATGAGCAGTGTTCAGATGAAATTTATCGTGCGCTTGAAAAGGTAGTTGAAAGAATTAGAAATGGAGAGCTGCTTTGAGGTGTTTTACATGCAAATAACGATTGCACCAATGGAATTATGGGATATTGACGGAGTAATGGAAATAGAATATGCAAGTTTTGCTATACCGTGGTCACGGGAAGCCTTTGAAGAAGAACTAATAAATAATAAGCATGCTGTTTATATTGTTGCAAAGCAGGGTAACAAGGTAATAGGATACGGAGGCATGTGGAAAGTTCTTGAAGAAGGTCATATTACCAATATAGCTGTCCACCCGGATTTTAGAAGGATGAGGGTAGGATATGCCATCGTGGAGGCACTTACTCAAATTGCAAAAAATAAAGGAATAGGCAGCATGACCCTGGAGGTTAGAGAGAACAACATTGCTGCCCAGGGACTTTATAGGAAGTTTGGCTTTGAAGTAGTCGGCAGAAGAAAGAAATATTATGCAGACAATAATGAAGATGCACTCATCATGACTATGGTGATGATTAATTAAATTAACCTATTTTTATAGAAAATAATATAATGTATTGGCACTTAATTTAAAATGGGGGGATATCGATGCCAGGAAAACCTTATGAATTATCCTATGAGCAGCTTAGAAATCCATACGATCCGGAGGAATTTAATTTTAATACTACTGATGACCTGGAACCGTTTGAGGATATTATTGGACAGGACAGGGCTGTAAAGGCAATAGAATTTGGACTTAAGATAAAAGTAAGAGGATATAACATTTACCTGTCGGGATTGACAGGAACAGGTAAGACCAGCTTTGCGGAAACCTATATAAAGAAAATTGCGGAAAATGAACCAGTCCCGGACGACTGGTGTTATCTATATAATTTTGATAAGCCAACCCACCCTATAGCGATTAGTTTTCCGGCGGGAAAGGGTAAAGAGTTTAAAAAGGATATGGAAGAATTTGTATCCATCATTAAAAATGAAATCCCTAAAGCTTTTAACAGCGATGATTATGAAAAAGGAAAAGCAGATATTGTGAAGGAGTTTCAAGAAAAAAGAGACAAGCTGCTGGAGAGATTAAATAAGAATGCAGAAAACCAGGGATTTAAAGTAAATACGACAAATGCAGGAATTTACTTTTTACCTATTATAGATGGAAAAGCGCTAACGGAAGAAGAATACGCAAACCTGGATGAGAAGGATAAGGCAGCTATCCGGGAAAAATCTCAAAAACTGCAGCTTGAAACTCTGGAGATCATCAGGACCATCAAAGAAATAGAAAAAGAAGCAGAAGAAAAAATTAACGAATGGGAACATAAAATAGCTTTATTTGCTGTAGGGATGCATATCAATGATCTTAGTGAGAAGTACAGAGAACATGACAAAGTCCTGGAATATTTAGAAAAAGTTAAGAAAGATATTTTGGATAACCTGGGAGATTTCATGGATGACGGTTCAGAAGAAGAACAGTCACAAATATTGCTTTTATCTTCTACAGCGAGGGATGAATCCGGACCTGAAGATAAGTACAAGGTTAATTTACTCATAGACAATAGTAATACTCAGGGAGCCCCGGTTATAGTCGATTTCAACCCTACCTATTATAATTTGATAGGAAAGGTTGAGTATGAAACTGAACATGGATCCATGGTGACAGACTATACCATGATAAAACCTGGCCTGCTGCACCAGGCTAATGGAGGTTATCTAATCCTTCAGGTTGATGACGTCTTAAGGAATATTCATTCGTGGGAAGCTTTAAAAAGAGCGTTAAGAACAAAAAAGATTACTATAGAAAATATGCAGGAGCACCTCGGACTGGTAGCATTTTCAACCCTGCGCCCGGAACCGATACCGCTGGATATTAAAGTACTGCTGGTAGGAAGTACAGAACTTTATCACTTATTGCTGCAGTACGATGAAGATTTTAAAAAGCTGTTCAAGATTAAAGCTGACTTTGATGAAGAAATGGATAGAAATAACGATAATGCTATGAAGTATGCAAGGTTTATTTGTTCTTTCTGCCAGAGGGAAGGAGCACTGCCTTTTGATAGAACCGCAGTAGCAAGGGTAATTGATTATGGTTCTCGATTGGTAGACCATCAGAATAAACTTACAACGCGATTTAATGATATTGTAGAAATCCTGGCTGAATCCTCTGCCTGGGCACAGATAGAAGGAAGCGGGCATGTTAGTGCCGAACACGTCAAAAAAGCGATAGCGGAAAAGGAATACAGGTCTAATAAATATGATGAAAAGCTGCTTGAATACCTTGAAGAAGGAACCATTATGGTAGATACCAGTGGATGTGTAGTAGGGCAAATTAACGGCCTTTCTGTACTGGATCTGGGTGATTATTCTTTTGGAAAGCCTTCGAGAATTACTGCAACTACTTATATTGGTAAAAGTGGAATCGTAAATATTGAACGTGAAATCGAGATGAGTGGTACTTCTCACAGCAAAGGAGTGTTAATCCTCTCTGGATATATAGGGCAAAAATATGCTCAAGAAATGCCGCTTGCTTTAACTGCCAGCCTTTGTTTTGAGCAACTGTATAGTGGTGTAGATGGAGATAGTGCTTCCAGTACCGAGTTGTATGCAATACTGTCCAGTCTTTCGGAATTACCTATAAAGCAGGGGATTGCAGTTACAGGCTCGGTAAACCAAAAAGGTGAAATACAGCCTATAGGGGGGGTAAATCAAAAAATAGAAGGATTCTTCGAGTTATGCAAACGCAGGGGCTTAACCGGAGACCAGGGTGTAATTATACCGCATCAAAATGTAAAAAATCTGATGCTAAAAGACGAAGTCGTCGAAGCAGTAAAAGAAGGCAATTTTCACATTTACCCTATAAAGACGATTGATGAAGGCATTGAAATTCTTACAGGTGTGGAAGCAGGTACTAAAGATGAAAACGGCAAATACCCTGAGGGAACGGTGAATTATTTGGTTTATGAGAAATTGAAAAAATTTGCAAAATATGTAGTTGAATTTGGGAAAAATTAAGATAAAATGTAACATATTAAGTTTATGATATATATATATTTACAATAATAAAGGATGATTATATGATGAAAAAAAAATGCTTTATACTGGGCATCGAAACTTCCTGTGATGAAACTTCCGCGGCGGTGGTTGAAAATGGTAGAAAAATTTTATCCAATGTTATCTCTTCCCAGGTAGATTTACATAAGAGATACGGGGGTGTTGTACCGGAAATTGCTTCAAGAAAGCATGTTGAGATTATTAATGCAGTCATTCAAGATTCTCTAGAGCAGGCGGGAGTGACTTTCCGGGATATAGATGTCATTGGTGTTACATACGGTCCCGGCCTGGTGGGGGCTTTACTTGTGGGGGTATCTGCTGCCAAGGCGCTTGCTTTTGCGCTGGACAAACCATTGGTTGGGGTACACCATATTGAAGGGCATATTGCTGCAAATTATCTGGAACATCAGGATCTGCAGCCTCCATACATATGCCTGGTTGCTTCAGGAGGGCACAGCCATATTGTTCATATACAGGATTACAATACCTTTGAAATATTGGGACAGACCCGGGATGATGCTGCGGGAGAAGCATTTGACAAGGTTGCGAGGGTAATAGGTTTAGGTTATCCGGGAGGCCCTTTAATTGATAAGCTTGCAAAGCAAGGTAACAAGGATGCGGTAAAATTTCCAAAGGTAAGTTTTGATGATGGCAGTTTGGATTTTAGTTTTAGCGGAGTTAAAACGGCGGTACTAAATTATGTTAACAAATTGGAACAGAAGGGTGAAACGTATAATAGGGCAGACATTGCGGCAAGTTTTCAGAATGCAGTTGTTGAAGTACTTGTGGATAAAACTGTTGTGGCAGCACAAAAGCTGGGGATAAATACTATTGCCCTGGCAGGCGGAGTGGCTGCAAACAGTGCACTTAGACAGTTACTGGCAGAAAGGGCGAAAGAAAATGGTCTGAAAGTATACTACCCTTCACCCATACTTTGTACAGACAATGCCGCTATGATTGCCTGCGCAGCATACTACGAATTTATAGCAGGAAAAAGAGCAGACCTGGATCTGAATGCGGTGCCAAATCTGCGGTTGGGATATTGAGAAGCGGAAGAACGGGAAGCACGGGGACGGTTCTAATGCTTCCCGTCCCCGTGCTTCTTTCGACATTATGTTTATAATTTAATAAGTTGTCCACAGTAAAAAAATTGTTGAAATATGTCATGTGAATATTGTGGAAAAGCATTATTTTCCAAGAAAATAGGGATTTGAATGTTGTGGATAACTCTGTGGATATTGTGGATTACTTTTTTATGGATGTGTATAATTATGTTTTGCTTATGTTAATGGGATAGGAGAATATACCTGTTTCAATTTATAAAGTAGCCCGTAAAACCTCCGTTGTTTATCTCGGAGGATGTAAGGGCTTAATATATTAGCCTTTTGATATGGCTAATATATTAGAATTTTGCTATAATATAAGTGTCGCCCTAACGCTTTTTGTATGCAAGTCGCTGTTTTAGGAATGGTCGCATACAACCTATATTCCTAACTATGCAAGATTAGGTCAACGACACAACTACCTATCGTGGTAGCAAAGTTCTTCGACAACTGCATATATGAGGTTGCAAACAGTAATCCTTGATATGAAAATAGTGGGGAATGAACAGTGGGGAGTGGGGAGTAAAACCGAAACCACAGAAAAAGTCCGTTTTAGCAGGAAGAAGGGATGCGACTTGGGGACGGTTCGTCTGTCGAATGCGTTTTTCATGCGACTGAGGAACCGTCCCCATGTCGAAGCCCTGAGCAATCAAGCATATTTTCATCATTATTTGTGCCGGGTGCGCCCGGCGTGGCAGTTGATATGAAAATAGTGGGGAGTGAACAGCTGAAATAAATAAAGAGACTGGACAATCTGTCCAGTCTCTTTATTTATTTCAGCGAATCTTATATTTTTTCAAATTGGAACTTAACTCACTAACCAGCTTAGAGAGATTATCGGCAGCAGCTTTCATATCTTCTATTATATGAATCTGTTGTTCGGTAGTCGCAGCAACCTGTTCGCTGGAAGCGGCAGTTTGCTGGGAAATTGAAGATATGTTTTCAATTGCGTCAATAACATCATTTTTAGCTGAATCCATTTGAATCATTGCAGTATTGACATCATTAATTTTTTGAACAATCTTCAAAATACCGGCTGCTATATCGTCAAAAGCATTATTTGTTTTTCCTACAGCTTCATTTTGTTCAATAGAAGATTTTTTAATCGCTTCTACAGACTGTACGGCTAAAGTAGTTTCTTCCTGGATTGCAGCAACCAGGTTATTTATCTCTTCAGTAGACTGTCTGCTCTGATCTGCCAGCTTTCTTACTTCTTCTGCAACTACTGCAAAACCTCTTCCGGCTTCCCCGGCCCTTGCAGCTTCTATTGCAGCATTTAATGCAAGAAGATTAGTTTGTTCAGCGATGTTTTCAATAGATTCAACGAATAATCCTATATCTTTGGATTTGTTATTAAGGTTTTCAATAGTACCGAAAATTTGTTGGGTAATCTTATTATTTTCCTCGGATTTTTCTCTTAATACTTGTACTGCCTGAATGCCTGCATTATTTAGTTCCTTGATTACATTGGTTTCTGAAATGACACTTTTATAGCTTTCTGAAACCAGATTGATTTGCTCTGAGAGCTTATCTACAACAGTAACACCCCGTTGAGATTGAGCAGCCTGTTCAGAAGCACCTTTGGCGATTTCATCAATTGTAACGCTGATCTGCTCAATCGCATGTACTGCATTTTCTGCAGTAGTGTTTACCTGATATGAGGCATTGTTAATTGAAGATACCAATGAGAAAAAACGTTCAATGAGTTCTCTAATATCATGGAGTACAGCATTGACAACCGGGGCAACTTCTCCTATCATCTCATAATCTTTAGAAGTAATGAGTTTGGAATAATCACCCTGTTTTACTGCACTGATATCCTGAGAAAACTTTTTGATAATTTTGTTCATTTGATGTTTTAATGTAGAACGAACAATAGCAAACATAATAAAGTTTGAAATCAAAGTTGCGATGAAAACATTCCAGCTTTTAAAAATACCTCCTACAATAGCAGGGATCACAATTGCTATGGCAATAACCACTTTTGCAATTAAATCCGGCTGAACTACATCTTTTTTTTCTTTCATGGTATGTCCCCCTTGTATATTAAGTTATTTAACTTATTTGATACTTAATAAATATATTCTATATATTTTTAAAAAATCCTTCCTAAACATATTGGAGATTATATAATTTTTACAAAACTATAATTATTTCCTATAGCTATTGACTTTAGATGTATAATTGTATACAATAATACGAAAAAACATGTATAAAACGATACATATATACAAAATTGATGTAAGGGGGTCCTAATATGTTAGAGTTTAGTAAAAAGAGTAATACGTTGGAGCAGGCTGCTTACAAGTACAGTCTGCAGGATATTAAAGAACCGAATCTTTACCGTACGTTATTTCCTTATGATGAGGTTCCAAAGGTACCTTTCAACCACCGTCATGTTCCTTTCAATGTACCGGATGAAATATGGATAACAGATACTACTTTCAGGGATGGGCAGCAATCACGGGCACCTTATACGACACAGCAAATTGTAGATATTTTTGATATGCTTCATCGACTGAGTGGGCCAAAGGGGATCGTTCGTCAAACAGAATTTTTCCTTTATAGTGAAAAGGATAGAAATGCGCTATATAAATGTATGGAAAGGGGATATAAGTTCCCGGAGGTAACCACTTGGATCCGGGCTACCAAAAGTGATTTCCAGCTTGTTAAGGATATTGGCATCCAGGAAACAGGAATCCTGGTAAGCTGTTCGGATTATCATATTTTTAAGAAATTGAACATGACCCGAAGGCAGGCGGCGGACCATTACCTGAGCGTGGTCAAAGATGCATTGTCAATTGGAATAAAGCCAAGATGCCATCTGGAGGATATTACCCGTGCAGATTTTTATGGTTTTGTAGTACCGTTTGTAAATGAGCTTATGGAACTATCCCGGGAAGCAGGGATACCAATCAAAATAAGGGCTTGTGATACCCTGGGGTTGGGGGTATCTTATCCGGGGGTTGCACTTCCCAGAAGTGTCCAAGGTATTATCTACGGATTGCGTCATTATTCAGATGTGCCGGCCGAATTGTTGGAATGGCACGGCCACAATGACTTTTATAAGGGAGTTACAAATGCTGCCACCGCATGGTTATATGGTGCAGCCGCAGTCAACTGTTCTTTATTGGGTATTGGGGAACGCACCGGTAATGTTCCTCTGGAAGCCATGGTTTTTGAATATACAGGCTTGCGTGGAACTACTGATGGAATGGATATTTCTGTGATTACTGAAATTGCAGAATATTTTGAAAAAGAAATTGGGTATGAAATTCCTCCTATGACTCCTTTTGTGGGAAAAAATTTCAACGTTACAAGGGCAGGCATACATGCAGACGGTCTGTTAAAAGATGAAGAGATCTATAATATATTTGATACGGCAAAACTGCTTAACAGGCCTCCGATGGTGGCAGTAACCAACCTTTCGGGGCTGGCAGGAATTGCGCACTGGATCAATAGCTATTACAGGCTGGAAGAAGGGCAAAAGATTGATAAGAAAGATCCATTGGTTGCTAAAATGAAAGAGTGGGTAGATGCCGAATATGAAGGCGGGCGGATCATTGCGATAAGCGATGAGGAACTGGAAACACTGGTGAATGAGTATGCACCGGGGAGATTTACAAAATAATTGAGAATTATAAATAAATAATGTACAATATTCAATGGACAGTGAACAATTCTCAATTATCAATTCGAAAACGGGGGGTTAAACAATGGGATTAAATTTAGCACAAAAAATTATAAGAGATCATTTAGTAAGCGGTGAAATGGTTGCAGGGAAAGAGATTTCCATAAAAATAGACCAGACACTAACGCAGGACTCGACCGGAACGATGGCGTACCTTCAATTTGAAGCTATCGGTATACCTAGAGTCAAAACAAAGAAGTCGGTAGCATATATAGACCATAATACACTGCAGGCTGGATTTGAGAATGCAGATGACCATAAATATATACAGACAGTAACATCAAAGCATGGGATTTATTTTTCCAGGCCGGGAAATGGAATCTGTCACCAGGTACATCTTGAGAGATTTGGTGTTCCGGGAATGACATTGTTGGGTTCTGATAGCCATACACCAACGGGTGGAGGTTTGGGTATGCTTGCAATAGGTGCAGGAGGCCTGGATGTAGCTGTAGCAATGGGTGGAGGACCCTACTACCTGACAATGCCAAAAGTATGTAAAATTGAGTTGAAAGGTAAATTAAAACCGTGGGTAGCAGCGAAAGATATTATTCTTGAAGTATTAAGAATACTGTCGGTAAAAGGCGGCGTAGGGAAAATAATTGAATATTCAGGAGAAGGTATAAAATCTCTTACTGTACCGGAAAGGGCAACTATTACAAATATGGGTGCAGAACTGGGAGCAACCACTTCCATCTTTCCAAGTGATGAGATTACGTATGAGTTTCTAAAAGCCCAGGGAAGGGCAGGGGATTGGGTAGAACTGCTTCCCGATAGTGATGCAGAGTATGATGAAGAAATTACAATTGACCTGAATGCGTTAGAGCCGCTGGCTGCAAAGCCGCACAGTCCTGATAATGTAGATAAGGTTAAAAATATAGGCAAGATCAAGGTAGATCAGGTGGCAATCGGTAGTTGTACCAACTCTTCTTATCTTGATATGATGAAGGTTGCCAAAATTCTAAAAGGAAAAACAGTGCATCCTGATGTAAGCCTTGTCATTGCACCGGGTTCCAAACAGGTGCTGAATATGCTGGCACAAAACGGGGCTCTGGCGGATATGGTAGCTGCAGGAGCGAGAATACTGGAGTCTGCCTGCGGACCTTGTATCGGTATGGGGCAGGCACCTTGCAGTGATGCCGTATCTTTGAGAACCTTTAACCGGAACTTTGAGGGCAGAAGTGGCACTGTTTCAGCAAAAGTATATCTTGTAAGCCCGGAAGTAGCAGCAGTAAGCGCGATTACCGGGGTGTTAACAGATCCAAGAGAGTTTGGAGAAGCGCCTGCCGTAGATATTCCTTCAGAATTTTTAATAAATGATAATATGGTTGTAGCACCTGCACCGGAAGGTGTAGAGGTGGAAGTGGTCAGAGGACCTAATATCAGACCGTTCCCGGTAAATGTTGAACTGCCTGATGTGGTAAAAGGAAAGGTGCTGATTAAGGTAGGCGATAATATTACCACTGACCATATCATGCCTTCAAATGCAAAGCTTCTTCCTTTCAGGTCGAATATACCATATTTGTCAGAATTCTGCCTTACTCCTTGTGATGCTGAATTTCCAAAGAGGGCTAAGGAAAATGGTGGCGGATTTATTATCGGCGGTGTGAATTATGGACAGGGGTCCAGCAGGGAACATGCTGCACTTGTACCTCTTTATCTTGGGGTTAAAGGCGTTATTGCAAAATCTTTTGCACGAATTCACATGGCTAACCTGATAAATTCCGGAATTTTACCATTGACATTTGATAATGAACAGGATTATGATACTATAGGCATGTATGATGAACTGGTAATGGAAGATGCCATCAGCCAGATTAAGTCTGGAAATCCTATCATCATAAAAAATGTTACTAAAGAAAAGGAGATCAAGGTAAATATTTCTTTATCCGAACGACAGAGGGAAATTATTCTTGCAGGAGGACTGCTGAATTATACAAGGAAATTAAGTGAATAATATTCTTCATTATATAAATTACACTTAATACATTACATCAAGGTAAGTATCATCATATATTCCATGTTTTGCCGTCGGCTTATACCGGCATCCGTGTACTTTACATTGTCTCTTTTAGTTCACGGTTCACAGTAAAAGCTATTAAATCGTTTACTACTGTGAACTGAGAACTGTTAACTGTGAACCATATAGTATAGAAATATTATTGAAAATGGGGGGATTACATATGAACGAAATTATTACAGCGGCTACCGAGAAATTTGCAAGGTTAATTGAAGAACAATTAAAAAGAGTAGAAAAAATGAAGCAGGAGAAGGATTTTATCCAGTATGACAAATTGGATAAGATTATTATCGGCATTGTAGGTGGAGATGGTATCGGGCCTGCAATTACAAATGAAGCACATCGAATTTTAGAGTTCCTATTAAAAGAAGAAGTTGAAAAGGGTAAAGTAGCATTTAAGGTTATTGACGGCTTAACAATAGAAAATCGTGTGAAAGCAATGAAGGCAATACCCGATGATGTATTACAGGAACTAAAGGAATGCCATGTAATATTAAAGGGTCCTACAACCACCCCAAGGGCAGGTGATCCATGGCCTAACATTGAGAGTGCCAATGTTGCAATGAGAAAAGAACTGGATCTTTTTGCAAATGTTAGACCGGTAAAAGTTCCGGATAAAGGGATTGACTGGACGTTTTTCAGGGAAAATACCGAAGGTTCTTATGTTCTGGGAAGTAAGGGCTTTCATGTAAATGACGATATTGCATTTGATTTTACCGTAACGACTACAGAGGGTACGGAAAGAATTGCAAGGGCAGCTTTTGAATATGCTGCTAAAAACGGCAAAAAGCGTGTTACCGTCGTTACCAAGGCAAATGTAGTGAAAACTACCGACGGGAAGTTTTTAAACATATGCCAAAACATAGCCAAAGAATATCCCGGAATAGAAGTAGATGACTGGTATATTGACATTATGACTGCAAAGCTGGTAGATGAAAAAAGAAGGACGCAATTCCAGGTATTTGTACTGCCTAACTTATATGGAGACATTCTGACTGATGAAGCAGCTGAATTTCAAGGCGGGGTAGGTACTGCAGGCAGTGCAAATATAGGAAAACGCTACGCTATGTTTGAAGCAATTCATGGCTCAGCTCCCAGGATGGTAGAAGAAGGCAGAGCCAAATATGCAGACCCAAGCAGTATTATAAGAGCAGGCGCTATGCTGCTGGCACATATTGGGTATACAGAAAAGGCACAAAAGCTTGAAAAAGCATTGGATATCTGTATGCATACTGAAAAGAAACTGGTTGTTACCGGTAGGGACACAGGGGCAACCGGGGCACAATTTGCAGACTATATTATGGAAACAATTCAATCATTGGATTAAGATTTAGATTGAGATTCATATTCAGATTCAGATTATAGACTATAAAAATTTAATTTTTATTTTATCTGAATCTGAGTCTGAATCTTTATTTACGGGGGAAGTGTCGATGCGAAAAATAGAAATTGATCAAGATAATGAAAACTATTCATTGAGGGCTAAAGTATTCAAAGAACTGGAAGAAGATATACTAAACGGCAAGTTTCAACCGGGAGATAGTCTAATAGAAACAAAGCTTTCTGACGAACTGGGGGTAAGTCGTACTCCTATTAGAGAGGCAATTAGACAGTTAGAGCTGGAAGGTTTAGTGAAAACTGTTCCAAATAAAGGTGCTATTGTATTAGGAGTTTCCACGCAGGACATTGAAGATATTTATACAATACGTATGTTAATTGAAGGGCTTGCAGCACGGTGGGCAGCGGAAAAAATTACTTCCGAGGAGATAGAGCAGCTAAAAGAGTCGGTGGAATTGTCAGAATTTTATACAAACAAGAACGATATGCAGCATCTTCAAAAGCTTGACTCGAAATTTCACGAGCTGATATATGAAGCATGTAAAAGCAAGCCTTTAAGACATACTCTATCTACATTCCACCATTATATAAAGAGAGCGAGAGGCACTTCTTTTGAAACCCCGGGTAGAGCAAAAAAAGCATTGGAAGAGCATAAGGCAATACTTCAGGCAATTATTGACCGAGATGGTGACAGGGCGGAAAAACTTACCTATGAACATGTAAAAAATGCAAGTGCGAACTTGATAGCGCGAATAAAAATGAATAATGAAATTTAATACGGCGGAGGTAGTCTGGAAGGACTGCCTTCTGCATTTATTTGTGTTATTGTGAGGAGCAAAACCATGTGAATTTGTTTAAATGTAAAAAGTGAGGTAATACTACATAACGTAGCAGCATTGTTAGAGGAGATATACAGATATTGACAATATATTAACAATAATGTATAATTAGTCAGACATGTTGTGTCAGGAGTTTAAATTGTTTTTTACGAAACTGGCACTATTATTGTGATGTAAAAGGAGTGATGGCACATGAATTATAATGAAAAAAAGGTGTCTATAGCAGTTGTTAGAAGGCTTCCGAGGTACTACAGATATCTGGAGGAATTATTAAAAAATGATATTACCAGGATATCTTCAAAGGAACTAAGCCAGAGAATGGGTGTCACCGCTTCGCAAATTAGACAGGATTTAAATTGTTTTGGTGGATTTGGTCAGCAAGGCTACGGATATAACGTAGAGTCATTATATAAAGAAATAGGCAATATATTAGGTTTATATAATGGTTATACCACTATTATTATCGGTGCAGGTAATCTTGGGCGTGCGCTGGCAAATCACACTAGTTTTGAAAGAAGGGGATTTAGGTTGGTTGGCATATTTGATGTCAACAGGGAAATTGTAGGTAAGGAAATTCGTGGAATTAAAATAATGCATATGGATGACCTGGATGACTTTATGAAGTCGAACAAAGTTGATATTGGTATTCTTGCAATTCCTAAAGAGGGTGTCTCCGAGGTTGCACAGCGTCTGGTTAAACTTGGAATAAAGGGATTGTGGAATTTTTCATATACCGATCTTAATTTAACTGGTCCCGTACAAGTGGAAAACGTACACTTAAGTGACAGCTTAATGACGTTATCATATAAGATTACTCAAAATATGGAATAATGAGAGGTTAGTATGAAAATAGTTGCTTTTATAGGAGCTAGTGGTTCCGGTAAGAGTTATAGGGCAATGTGGGTAGCAAAGGAGAATAATATTGATTTTATTATAGATGATGGGTTGCTTATTAAAGGCAATAGGATAATAGCGGGCTTCTCTGCGAAGAAGGAACACACTAAGCTGGCTTCGGTAAGGCGGGCGCTTTTTATTGAACCTGATCATGCACAACAGGTTATAGAAGCTATAGCCACTGAGAATCCCTCCGGTATATTAATCTTAGGTACCTCTTTAGGTATGGTGGAAGCAATCATTAAAGCTTTGAATTTACCACCGATATCAAAAGTGATTTATATAGAAGATGTTGCTGACCAGGAGGAAATTGAAAAAGCCAGGACAGCGAGAAGGGTAGAGGGAAAACACGTTATTCCGGTGCCTACCTTTGAGATAAAAAAGGATTTTTCAGGCTATTTTATCGATTCATTAAGAATTTTTCGACGCAGGGGTAAGGATGAAGATCCTCTTGTTATTGATAAGTCGGTCGTGAGACCTACATTCAGCTATATGGGCGATTATACCATCTCTAATCAGGTAATCTATACAATATGCGAATATGAAATTACCAAAATTCCTCATGTAACTAAAGTAAATAGGATATGGCTGGAGAATAAATCCTCCGGTTTGATAATTAATATAGTACTCACGTTCAATTATGGTATTATTCTTCATTCAGCAGCAAAAGAAGTTCAGGCAAAGGTAAAAGAAGCCGTGGAAAAATATACGGCTATTAATGTCCTTGCGGTCAATATTACTATAAAGACCCTTGTTGTACAGCAGGAATCGGATTGAGGTTAAGGTTTGCATACTTCGCTGCTTCTTCGACTGTTAAAATGACCTCGAGACTTTTCGTTTTCCTGAGAAGTGCGACAAACGAGAACTGTCCCTTGTCGCACTTGTCGCACTATTTAATACGATTAATACTATACCCTATTTGCCTTAATGCACTAACAATCTCATTTTTGCTTACTACCCTAGCGTCATAGACAACAGTTATACTCTTCCTTGATGGCTTGATTATTACCCTGCCTATACTGTTGAGTGATGTTATCTGATTTTTGATTGCATGAATATTTTCTTGGTTAAGTTTTCCTGCGTTAACAATAATTTCCGTAGTTTCTATTCTTATTACCTCCAATTTTAATATGCTTTTGTTTTTTTTATTACTCTAATCGCGAATAGCCAACTATCTTTTCAATACTACGCGGAACAGCATCTTTGGAATTCCCCCAAGGTGCATCATTGTATCTATAGTCAAATTTTTTGGTAAACCAGTTTACTTCCTGCTGTACACGCTGAAGGTGTTCCAATTGGAGCGGAAGCAGGTCAAGAAGGAATAAGGATAAGTCCTGCTGCCCAAGGTGTTTTTTTGCACCTTCTAATAATATTTTAAAGTGGTGGATACAAAAACCCTTAGAATTTTTAAAAATACCTTTAAACTCTTCTTCTTTTTTCCAGAGATAAAATATCACATCTATATATCTTTCCATAGTATGTGCAACTTTTTCACAAATAACACATTTATGTTCTAAATCATCAATAAAATTTACAAGTTGCTCAGTTACATTTATAGATTGAGAAGATTTGGATGAAAATTTATTTAAGAGATTTTTAGCCAGATGCAGGTTGCTCTCCTGACGGATTGCTTCCAACTTTCCTTTAAAATAAGAAGATAATTTATGATTAGTTTCTGACAAATGTGTATCGATGATTAAAGCCAGGCTTAACCGGTTTTTCTGTCCGTATAGAAGCTTGAAATGCTTGTTACAAAAACCTTTCTCGTTAGATTCTATTCGACTATCCGGCTCCATCATCGAAGGGCCTAGTGTGTATTCAACCGCATCATCTTCAAGTTTTTTTTCCAAGATACATATTGGACATTCACAATCAGTCCGAAATGCATCCATGACAGGGATGGTATATATTTTTTCCTTCATTTGTTCTCTGCCTTTCTATTAGTGGGGAGTGGACAGTGGAGAGTGGGGAGGATGCAATCCAGGTTTCCATTCTATACTGCACTCTAACACCTTGGTTTATTTATTACTTATTATTTGTTATTATAAATGATAATGAGCAAAATATAAAGGGGTGGAATAATGGCATGAAAGCATATCAATATAATAATCAAGTGGTAATAGAAGGCATCAAGGACTTCAACCTTACCCACACTTTTGAATGCGGCCAATGCTTTAGATGGGATAGAGAACAGGATGGCAGCTACACAGGAGTGGCATATGGGAAGGTAATTAATTTAAAAATTAATAAAGGTTTACTTGTTATCAAAAATACCCGTCTGGAAGATTTTCATAATTTTTGGAAGTACTACTTTGACCTGGAAAGAGACTACGGTGCAATTAAAGACAGATTGAGTAAGGATGAAGTTTTAGAAAGAGCGGTTAGTTATGGTTGGGGCATACGCATATTAAATCAGGAAACATGGGAATGTCTTGTTTCATTTATCATATCATCCAACAATATTATTCCAAGAATTAAAAAAATTATAAAAAATATTAGTGAGAGGTATGGACAACCTATAGGGTTTGGTGATAAAGTTTATTATAGTTTCCCACAGCCGCAGGATCTATATAATAAAACAATGGATGACCTTGCTTTTTGTAGAAGCGGCTACCGGTGTAAATATATTTTGGATGCAGCCCGTGCGGTTTGTGAAGGGCGGATTGTACTGGACCAATTGAAGGAACTGGATTCTTCAGCGGCAAGAAAAGAGTTGATGAAAGTACAAGGGATAGGTCCCAAAGTAGCAGATTGTATTCTTCTGTTTTCTCTGCAAAAATATGATGTATTTCCCACAGATGTTTGGGTAAGGAGAGTAATGGGACATTTCTACCTTGGCGAGGATGTTTCAATAAAAGACGTGCAAAGGTATTCGGCTGAACAATATGGTAACCTGGCAGGTTTTGCACAACAGTATTTGTTCTACTATGCACGGGAATTAAAGATAGGAAGATAGAGCGACAGGGGACGGTTCTCGGTTGTCGCATTACTGGCGTGGCGGTTGATATGATATTTTATGAGAGGGACGGAGGTTTTGAAATATGATGGGTACTATAGTAAATTCTGCAGCGGTAATTGGAGGTGGGCTGATTGGTGCTACGGTTGGAGGAGCAATTAAGGACAAGTATAAAAATACAATTATGCAGGGGATAGGTCTTTCTGTAATTATCATTGGACTATCAATGGCACTAAAAGGACAAATGATACTACTTACGATTTTCAGCCTTGTTATTGGGGCAATTATTGGAGAAATGGCAGATATAGAAGATAAGCTGGACAGGTTTGGAAAGTGGATACAGGGACTTTTACACAGGGATGGGAAAGCAAATACTTTTTCTGAAGGATTTGTTATTGCAAGTCTTGTTTATTGTGTCGGGTCTATGGCGATTGTAGGTTCTATTGAAGATGGAATACGTCACAACCCTGATATTCTCTATGCAAAATCTGTCCTGGACGGCGTATCCGCTGTGGTATTTGCTTCTACTTTAGGTTTCGGGGTCATGTTTTCATTTATCCCTGTTTTGATTTACCAAGGCGCTATTACATTGCTTGCTTCTTATCTTCAACCTGTCCTTATGGACTGGGTTGTTACCGAAATGTCAGCAGTGGGCGGAATTCTTATTGTCGGGATAGGACTTACAATGCTTGAAATTAAAAAAATAAAAGTGGGGAATTTGCTTCCGTCCATTTTTATTCCTGTGATATACGGCATTATTGTTACTTTTGTTATGCGGTAGCATGATAGAAAAATTTTAAGCTACTTATACATGATAAAAATTTAGAAACTCTAATTTAAGCAAACAAAGCTTAATTAGAGTTTTTCCTTTATTATCTTTTGACTTAATCAATAGGTATTATTATAATATTGTTTAAAGATACTTTCCGGTTATACCTCGATTAGCATTTTATCGCACTTTAAAACCCGGACTGAATATAATAGGAGTGTTATGATGTACAAATTAATTCTTGTAGATGATGAAGAAGAAGTAAGAAAAGGTATTCTTCAGAAGATTGAATGGGCGAAGTATGGCTTCGAGATTGCAGGAGAAGCCGAAAACGGCAGGGAGGCATTGGAAATTGCCGAAAAAACCATGCCGGACGTTGTGATAACCGACATAAAAATGCCTTTTATGGATGGGATAAAATTGGCCGAACAGTTGCGCGAAAAGTTTCCTACTACCAAAATTGTCATATTGACCGGTTTTGATGAATTTGAATATGCTCAGAAGGCTATTAAGCTAAATGTAGTGGAATATGTGCTAAAACCTGTTTCATCCCATGAAATGATAGAAATACTCGTAAAGGTTAAATCCCAAATCGACAAAGAGATAGCCGAAAAAGAAGATATGCAGGCTTTAAGGGAACATTACAGGAAAAGCTTGCCTGTCTTAAAAGAAAAATTCCTGACTTCACTCATTACAAGCAAACTGGGAAAAGCTGAAATTAAAGAAAAGTCACAAAGCTACAATATCAATTTAAATGGAAATGGTTTTGTTGCATCCATTGTGAGTATTGACTACCATACTGTCAATTCTGAGTCTACGGCTTTTAATATGCCGGAAGATAAAGGGCTTTTAAATTTTGCCGTATTGAACATCAGCGATGAAATTGTTAATAAATATAACCTGGGGACGGTATTTTTACACAATGACCATATTGTCATTATAACCGTTTGTGAGGAAGATGACAGTGATACTGTCATGAATAAAACCCTTTCCGCTCTTGAAGAGATACGGCAGAGTATCGAAAAATTCCTGAAATTCACGGTAACAATTGGCGTAGGCACGGTCTGCAACGATATTGTTTTTATAAAATATTCCTATCAAAATGCTGTATTGGCTCTTGATTACAGGCTAGTTTACGGAAATAACAGGATCATCTGGATAGAGGATGTCGAGCCCCGGTGTGTGGATAAGATAGAGTTTGACGAACTTAAAGAGCACGCGCTTACCAGTTGTATAAAAGTAGGCACAGCTAAGGAAATTACCGAAACTATCGATAGTTTGTTTGAAGAAATTACTGACGTTAAAGCTTCCTTCAAAGATTACCAGATATATCTGCTGGAAATGTTGACAACCGTTCTTAAGGCCGCCAAGGGTTCCAATGTCGATATGGCAGATGTCTTCGGACCAAATTACAATCTGTTTGTTGAACTGTATAAATTTAATGATATTGAGGCGGTCAAGGATTGGCTTACAGGAATCTGTATCAAAATAATGAGCTATATTTCTAAAGACAGACAGGATACATGCAAGCTTCTGGCAGAAAAGGCGAAAGAATACGCACAAAGCCATTATCATGAAAGTGATATCACCATTAACAAGGTTTGCAAATGCCTGCACATCAGTCCTGCTTACTTTAGTTCCATATTCAAGAAGGAAACCAAAATGACATTTATGAACTACCTTTTGCAAATAAGGATGGAGGCTGCGAAAGAGCTGTTAAGGACAACCAACATGAAGACTTTCGAAATTGCCGAAAGGGTGGGATATTCAGAACCGAACTACTTTAGCTACTGTTTTAAAAAGTACTTGGGTATTTCTCCTACCGAATACAGGAACAGCTTTTAGAAAAGAATCTATCACTTAAAAAACCTTGTGTTTGATGCCTGAGATATGCACTCGAAGATTCTTTTACAAGGAGATGAGCGATTGAAAAACAAGGTAACCGCATATATAAAGAATATCTTTGCAATACTGGTTAATAGTTTAAAGATTAAAAGCATACAGTTTACCATTACGACATCTTTTGTACTTATTACAATTCTGGCTATGCTATTTGTCGGAATTACTCTTTATAATAAATTTTCCAACACAGCAGAACAAAACGCTTCCATAAATACCCGGCAAATCATAGAACAGGTTCATTTAAACATGGATTATTATCTTAAGAGCATGATACAGATATCTAATTCAGCAGGCAACCTGTTAAATACAGACCAGGATGTGCCTAATTATAAACTTTTAGATCAAATGAATGTAATTCTTAACACGAGGGAAGATATTGTTACTCTAGCTATATTTTCTAATCAGGGGGATCTTGTTATAGCAGCGCCATTTTTCAGGCTGAAAAATAAAATCGATTTAACCGGACAGGACTGGTTTAAGGCAGCTGTAGAAAAACCTCAAGAGCTTTTTTTTTCTTCACCCCATGTCCAAAACCTGTTTGAAGGGCAGCATAACTGGGTGGTGTCGTTAAGCAGGCAGATTACTTTTAACGCAAAAGGTCAAAAGATGAATGGGGTATTGCTGGTAGATATGAACTTTCGTGCAATAGACCAGCTATGCCAGATGGTAAGCCTCGGGAAAAAAGGTTACATTTACATAATTGATTCAAACGGCAACATTGTTTACCACCCGCAGCAGCAGTTAATCTATCTGGGCTTGAAGAATGAGAATAATACTGAAGTGGTAAAATATGCCGATGGAAGTTATTTGGAAGAATTAAGCGGAGGAAAAAGATTAATAACGGTAAAAACTGTAAACTATACCGGGTGGAAGATAGTAGGAATATCGTATATGGATGAGATAGTGGCGACAAAAAAAGAAATAAGCAACTTTGTGAAATGGATTTTATTTTTTGGTTTCTTTTTTGTAATCTTTATTTCCGCACTTGTTTCCGCAAAAATATCTCAGCCTGTAAAGCGACTGGAGAAATCCATGAAAATGGTTGAAGAAGGCAATTTTGATATCAATATTGATGTCCGGGGAGGGGATGAAGTAGTAGAGCTATCCAGGGCATTTAATCTAATGATTGCCAGAATAAGGTATCTTATGAATCAAATAGTCCTTGAACAGGAAGCAAAGAGAAAAAGTGAACTGAATGCCCTTCAGGCTCAAATCAATCCCCATTTTTTATACAATACGTTAGACTCAATTGTGTGGATGGCGGAAAACGGAAAAAGCCAGGATGTTATTACCATGGTTACGGCATTGGCCAAGTTGTTCAGAATCAGCATAAGCAGGGGCAAAAACATCATTACTGTGCAGGAAGAGCTTGAACATGCACGAAATTATTTGATTATCCAGAAGATAAGGTACAAAAACAAATTTAAATTTGAAATAGAAGCGCAGGAAGAGGCCCTTCGATGTAAAACATTAAAGCTGATTTTACAGCCCATCATTGAGAATTCTATATATCACGGTATTGAGTATATGGTGGATGAAGGTTTTATCAAAATTTCTGCAGCTATTGTTGACGATAGACTGCTGTATGAGATACGTGACAATGGACTGGGCATGAAGCCGGAAGTTTTGGAAAAGATACTTGAATACCAGCCAGAAAACAGGCAGGGTTCGGGCGTTGGCGTGAAAAATGTAAATGAAAGGATACAGTTGTGTTTTGGCAGGGAGTATGGGCTTCGAATTGAAAGTGAATTGGAGGCAGGGACCACTGTAAAGATATGGTTGCCTCTTGTGAAGGAGGAATAAAAATGGGTAAAAGAATCAAGTTGCTTGCTATTTGTGTTCTTTTAACAAGCGTATCCATTTTGAGCGGATGTTCCGAAAATGTAAATCTGGATAATACTCAAAAAAAGAAAAATATTGCCCTTATTGTAAAAATGAAAAACGGAGATTACTGGAAGACTGTAAAAATGGGGGCGGAGGTGGCGGCACGGGAGTTTGATGTCAATGTGGATTTTAATGCTCCCGATGATGAAGAGGATATAGAAGGACAGATAAGGCTTGTAAATGAAGCACTTGAGAAAAAAGTGGGTGCATTGATACTGGCAGCAAGTGATTATAAAGCACTTGCTGAGGTAACCGAAAAGGCATACAACCAAAAAATTCCTGTCATTATCATAGATGCCGAAGTCAACACGGATAGGATTCATAGCTTTATAGGGACAGATAACCGGGATGCAGGCATAAAAGCAGGAGAAAAACTTGTTGAACTTGCCGGGACAGACTCCAGGATAGCAATTATGAGCTTTGTAAAGGGGACGGGAAATGCCGAACAAAGGGAAGAAGGCCTGATGAGTGTAATTTCAAAATACCCCCAGATAAAAGTTGTGGCAAAAGAATACAGTCTTTCTGATACAAAACTTGCCAACCAGCTTACTAAAAAAATTATTTCAGAAAAGGGCGAAATAGATGCAATAGTTGCATTAAATGCCATATCATCTATTGGTGTGGCGCAAGCAATTTATGAGATGAATCTGGCAGGAAGGGTCAAGGTAATTACCTTTGACAGTACTCCTGAAGAAATTGAATTTATAGAGAAAGAAGTAATACAGGCTACAATTATACAGAATCCTTTCAGCATGGGCTACCTGGGCGTGAAATATGCGGTTGAAGCAATGGAAGGGAAAAAAATTCCCAAGCGTATCGACACAGGTTCAAAAGCAATCGATAAAAACAATATGTATTTACCGGCAAATCAAAAGCTGGTATTTCCCTTTGTAAAATAAGATAACTAAATTTAATTAATGGCCTAATGGCCATTTTTTTGTCGAGAAAAACAGAAGGATTTCTATATAAAATCATAGGATTTCGTATTAAGTTTAATTTAAGTTGATGATATTATTTCAAATGGACAACGTGTTATAGCTTAACCAAAAGCATAGAAATTTTTCTACATGCAGAGGGCCCAATGGTGTGGAAAAGGGAAAAGACAAATAAAATTTTATTATTTCAGAGGGGGAAACAGAATGTTAAAAAGAAAATTGACAAAAATAATTTCTCTCATTGCGGCAGCAGCAATTGCGACAAGCATGCTGGCAGGCTGCGGCAGTTCCGCTCCGAAACAGGGAAGCGAACCAGCTTCAAGTAATGGAGGCAATGCAGGCGGCGGAAAGGAACTTAAAATAGGTGTTGCCCTTTACAAGTTCGACGATACTTTTATTTCCACCGTTCGTCAGGCGATTGAAAAAACTGCAGAAGAAAAGGGCAAGGCAGCAGGTGAAAAAATTACTATCAATGCTGTTGACGGCCAGGGGCAGCAAGCTACACAGAATGACCAGATTGATACTTTCATTACGCAAAAATATGACGTAATTGCAGTAAATATGGTTGATCGTACTGCGGCTTCTGTTATTATCGACAAGGCTAAGCAGGCTGGCATCCCTGTAGTTTTCTTTAACCGTGAACCGGTAAAAGAAGACATGGCAAAATGGGACAAGATGTTCTATGTTGGAGCAAAAGCTGAAGAATCCGGTACCATGCAGGGTCAGATGATTGCTGATTACTGGAAAAAGAATCCTAATGCCGATAAGAATAAAGACGGAAAACTCCAGTACGTAATGCTGGAAGGTGAACCTGGACACCAGGACGCGATCCTGCGTACTGAATACTCTATAAAGGCTGTAGAAGAAGCTGGAATCAAGACTGAAAAACTTGCCAGCGATACCGGTAACTGGCAGCGTGCGCAAGGTCAGGAAAAGATGGCTGCATGGTTGTCAGCTTTCGGTGACAAGATTGAAGTTGTATTCGCAAACAATGACGACATGGCTCTTGGAGCAATTGAAGCCCTCAAGGCTGCAGGTTACTTCCAGGGCGACAAATATATCCCTGTAGTTGGTGTTGATGCTACTGCACCTGCTCTTGACTCTCTCGGCGCCGGACAATTATTTGGTACCGTATTAAATGATGCAAAGGGTCAGGGTAAAGGTATCTTTGAAATTGCTTATGCGCTGGCAAAAGATGAAGACCCGGCGAAGTCTGTAAAAGGAATTACTGACGGTAAGTATTTATGGGTTCCATATCAACCTGTTACAAAGGAAAATATGAGCCAATTCAAATAATATTTCCATGGAAAGCAGGTTATTATTTGGTATTCTATAAAGGATTGAACGTGGTTTAGGGAGTGTTTTCGCGCTCCCTGAACTTAATTAAGTGAAATTTTGTTCCAAATATTTAATGAAGTGAAAAAACTGGAATATTATTGAAAGAGGTGTGACCTATGGCACAGGAATATATTTTGGAAATGCGCAACATTTCCAAAAGCTTTCCCGGTGTAAAGGCGCTTGATGATGTCACATTAAAAATCCGGCCTGGAACAGTCCATGCTTTGATGGGTGAAAATGGGGCGGGCAAATCTACGCTGATGAAATGTCTTTTTGGTATTTACGTGCCCGACATAGGCGAGGTTATTCTGCAAGGTAAAAAAGTGCAATTTAAAAACCCAAAGGATGCCTTGGAAAATGGGATTTCCATGATTCATCAGGAACTCCACCCTGTTCCACACCGCAGCGTGATGGAAAACATATGGCTTGGAAGATTTCCGGTCAGGAGTTTAATGGGCGTAAAAATGGTGGATCACAAAAAAATGTATAGCGACACCAAAGCCCTGATGGAAGAACTTCAAATGGACATTAAGCCTGATACGCTGGTAGCAAAGCTATCCGTATCCCAGGTCCAGGCAGTGGAAATTGCAAAGGCAGTTTCATACAGGTCTAAAGTAATTGTTATGGACGAACCTACGTCTTCCCTTACAGAAAACGAAGTAAAGCACTTGTTTAGAATTATTAACAATCTTAGGGAACAAGGTGTGGCAATCATATATATTTCGCATAAGATGGAGGAAATATTGGAGATTTCGGACGAAGTAACCATCATGAGAGATGGACAATACATTGGGACATGGTCTTCTGCCGGACTTACCACAGATATGATTATTGCAAAGATGGTGGGAAGGGACTTGACTCACCGTTTTCCTGCACGTGAAAATGTGCCCGGTGAAGTCATCATGAAGGTGGAAGGATTCACTTCGGTTAACCCTAAGTCTTTTAGAAACGTGTCTTTTGAACTAAGACGTGGAGAAATACTGGGTATAGGCGGACTGGTCGGAGCTCAGCGGACCGAACTGGTGGAAGCAATTTTCGGACTGCGGCATATATCCGAAGGAAAGATATTTATTTCCGGTCAAGAAGTCAGGATACGAAATCCGATAGATGCAAAACGTCACGGTATTGCTCTTCTCACAGAAGAACGTCGGGCAACAGGTATCTTCCCTATACTTTCGGTGGAAGACAATACGCTGATTGCCAGCCTTGAGCGCTATATCAATTTAAAATTTGTTTTAAGCCGGAAAAAAGGCGCGGCAGACGTGGATAAAAGCATTAACATGCTCCGGGTAAAAACACCTTCCGCCAAGACGCCTATACAATACCTTTCAGGGGGAAATCAGCAGAAAGTAATATTTTCCCGCTGGCTGCTTACCGAACCTGACATTCTGATTCTTGATGAGCCTACTCGCGGAATTGATGTAGGCGCAAAATATGAGATTTATTCCATTATTGCCGACCTGGCGAAGCGGGGCAAAAGCATCATCATGATATCTTCCGAAATGCCTGAGCTTTTGGGTATGTCGGATAGAATTATGATCATGTGTGCAGGAAGGCTTAGCGGTATCATAGATGGCAGGGAAGCAAATCAGGAACTTATTATGAAATATGCGACTCAGTTCGCATAGGCAAGGAGGTCTTAAAAACATGTCAGATGTAACCTTGAAGCCGGCAAAAAAGCCGGATAGCAAGGCTTTGCGTGAATTTATCAGCAAGAATGCAATTTATCTGGTACTTGTGGGGTTGTTTATTGGAATAGGTTTGCTGGATAAAAACTTCTTTTCAGTTAACAACCTGAGAAATGTCCTCATCATCGCTTCGGTGCGTGTCATCATCGCTCTTGGTGTAGGTGGTACGCTTATAACCCGTGGAACCGACCTTTCTTCCGGACGTGTTGTGGGACTTACAGCTTGTATTGCGGCAAGCCTTCTCCAACGTCCGGATTATGCATATAAGATGTTTAAGGATTTACCGTATCTACCGGTAATTGTACCAATCCTTCTGGTAATACTTGTAGGACTCATGATCGGTGTTTTGAACGGATTGGTCATTGCTTACCTTAAAGTACCACCTTTTATTGCGACACTGGGCATGATGGTAATTGTATACGGGGCAGCTTGTATTTACACCAATGCCCAGCCTATAGGCGGTCTCAGGGATGATTTTACTGGTATTGCTTCCGGTTCCTTATTCTCCATTCCCAACCTTATATTGATAGCGTCGGGAGTGGCGTTGTTTATGTGGTTCATACTCAATAAGACCCGTTTTGGCAAATATATTTATGCCATAGGAGGCAATCCAAGCGCTGCCGAGGTATCTGGAGTCAATGTTGAACGGACATTAATAAAGGTATATGCCCTTGCAGGCGCTCTTTACGGCCTTGCAGGTGCTTTGCTTGCCGCCAGGACGGGCGGGGCGACAAACAACTACGGTCTGATGTATGAGCTGGATGCTATTGCTGCAGCTACCATAGGAGGTGTATCTACCTCAGGAGGTATTGGGACAGTTTCGGGTATCATTACCGGGGTAATGATTTTTGAAGTGTTGAATAACGGTCTTGTTATACTGGGAGTATCCGCATACTGGCAGCAGGTTATCAAAGGTTTAATCATCGTTGGTGCCGTAGCCTTTGACATCCGCAAATATCTTGCAAAAAAATGATGATATCCTGTCCATTACAGTTAAAACAGGCGGGAGATAATGTGCACAAAAGGCTTTCCATCGGTTTGGATAGATGAAACCCTTTAATCATTTTAAATGGACATACCCCAAAATTTAATTTAAGAAACCAGCAAGCTCTTGCAGTATCTGAGTTCGAAGAGACTCAGCTGCTGCGATTTGGGCTTCTTTTTTGTATAGTTCAAAAATTCAGCAATACCAGTTTTGTGTTTCTTAAGCACTTCATAAATTCCATCCGCGGTACTGTAGTAAGGGAAAGGTGGTATGCCATGTACTCTTTTGGATATCTCCTGCAAAATAAAAATCATCTTCCTTGAGCTTATGGATTTTGAAGTAAGAGAAATATAGCTCATTGCCATGGTTAATAAAAAGTTTATGTTTTTAAGCCTTATTCATTTCCTTACCTTTGAAAATGACATTGCGGTTTTTCTTAAGCCTTATGACAAATTTTTGGGAGTTGTTTTCAAAATAATTAAAGAACAGTACATTGTCCATACCTCTATCCATGGTGTAAATGCCCTTGGTCCCGTATAAGCTTCTGAGCTTGTCCAAACACTTTATGATTTCTTCATTTTCACTTTTAAATCCCGGTTCACTTGGAGAGAATAAATCTGAATATATTGGGACAAGAAGCTTGTCTCCGTGGTTATATATAAGTGCTTCAAGTAGATAGTACCCGTCCATATTGGTTTCTTTTGTGCTTCCATCCCTGATCTTGCCCATATTTTCAAAGACTACGCCGTACTTTTTAACAATATCACTTAAGTCGATAATGATAGGCGTATCATGGTGAATATACCTTTTAACTTCAGAAGAGAGGTTCTTAAGTACATCATCAGTATAGGAGAATTTTTCAAGGTTACGGGAAAGGCGTTCTATAGTCTTTTTTAACTTTATATCCTCATTTAAAGAACGGGATATTTCAGCCAGTATTACTGTCTTGGATGCGAGTATGCCAAAGACCATGCAGGATAAGAATTTCTTAAAGGGAACAGGGAGACCCTGAGCCAATCTGGAACAAAAATTACAAATACTTCTTTTCAAATCATATGCTGTTTTGCTATAATCAAACATGTAGGAAAGCCCCTTTCTATGTGGTTTATGTGTTTTTTTTCGATATCTTAACAATACCATAAATTTGGGGGCTTTTCTCGTGTTTTTACAAATCTGTGGACAAATTTCTCAAATCTCCTGATAACTTCTCATTTTCAGCTTCTTTTTGTGGATAATTTTATTAAAAGAAAAAAATGGGGTATGTCCATTCATTTTAACTATTGTATTTTAGATTATAATATAGTCCCAAGTTTGACAGTTGGAAAACAAAAAAAGCTTGTAACTGGTTGAAAAAACTAAGTTTCAAGCTTTCTTCACGTGTTCAAAAAGTGCGTACTTTTTTTATTTTTTTGTTTCTTTTAAAATTTTTTTCATCATACTTGTACTAATAATTTGATAATCTGTACGAAAACCAAAAGCATCATGTAAAGCATCAGTAAAATCAGTTCTTGTATAGGTTGGAATATAGCCTTCACATTGAGTATTATAGAATTCTATATTTCGAAGTCCGGAGATAATCTCATGACAAGTAAACTCCTCATGCAGACGCTTTTCAAGCAACCTGTAAATAATCAGAGATATAAAGCAAGTAATAAAATGTGCTTCAATCCTGTCATCATTGCTTAAATACACAGGTCTTGCTTTGAATTCGCTTTTCATAATTCTAAAGCATTCTTCAATTTCCCATCTCCTGTGATTCACCTTGATTATTTCAGATACATCATCCTCAAGGTTTGTGCAAACCCCATAAAAACCATCAAAAGCTTCTTCCTTCTGGATTAGAGCAGAATCAATGCTGTATATCTCGTTTTCTGCAACTTCTCCATCAGCAGTACAGCTTGTTTTGGTAATAAACCTTTTGTAATCGTTAGCATTGCATTTCTTGATTTTTGTCGGGTTGTTTTCTATTGCCTTTTGAGCTCTTTCTATTTGAGCATTGCGGATTTTACGCTGATAATCCCTGTATTTGATTGAGTAGGTTACAATAAGCCTTTGTTCAAAGCCTTTTTCTTTAATCCAGCGCTCCTTGTAAAATACTTTTGCCCGTATTTTTGATTTATCTTCAGGAGCAGCTTTATCTA